>CAYWRD010000162.1:0-3208 GCA_964460675.1 uncultured Nitrosopumilaceae archaeon | reverse complement strand
AGCAATTTCTCCTTCTTCTACATCCATTATGTTAATTTTAACGCCTTCAGCTAATGATTTGTTTACAATTAAGCCGGTATTACTTAATCCATCTACAAACATTCTGTAAAATGGATAGTTAAATGCACCTGGTTCTGTTTTATCTGCAGCAAATACTGTGAATGCTTCATTTGGTCTTTCTTCAAACTCCATTTCAGCTACGCCAGGACCCATTCCCTTTACATTTCCTGAAAAAGAATCTTTTAGCAGATCTTGGCCTGCACCATACAATCCCTCTTCTTTGGCTACTTTTGTGCCTTCCATGAAAGCATCCCATGCCAATTTGTGGATCTTCTCATTGTCGGTTCCATGAGTATGACTCATGACTATGTGTACATCATCTCCGCAATATCCAATGTAATGATCAATTAGCAAATCTCCTGCATTCTTAATGGTAGTTCGTACTGCATCAAGTAACTTATCACTAGGACGTGTATGTCCTCCAATTCCTCCAACATCAGCTTTGATAACAGAAATTGTAATCTTCATGATCCTTGTCAAGTCCACTTTGATTTATGTGTAATTTATGAAATCATATGATCTCAAAAAAATTCAAAAAAGGTGATTTTTTTTTCAAAAAATCGGAAGGGTAATAAATCCCCTCTACATGCATGTCGATATGGCAGATAAACCCCACTTGAACCTGATAGTTACAGGACATATTGATAATGGAAAATCTACTACTATGGGTCATTTCTTGATGGACCTAGGTGTGGTAGATGAAAGAACAATTAACGCCCACGCAACCGAATCCGAAAAGACCGGAAAAGGTGATACTTTCAAGTATGCTTGGGTAATGGATAACATTAAAGATGAAAGAGAAAGAGGTATTACAATCGATCTCGCTTTTCAAAAATTTGAGACTCCAAAGTACTTCTTTACTTTAATTGATGCCCCTGGTCACAGGGACTTTATTAAAAACATGATTACTGGTGCATCTGAAGCCGATTGTGCAGTTTTGGTACTTTCAGCAAAGGAAGGAGAAACAGATACTGCAATTGCTCCAGGTGGACAGGCAAGAGAACATGCTTTCTTGCTTAAGACACTAGGTGTCAACCAACTCATTGTTGCAATCAACAAAATGGACGATAGCAATTATTCTGAAGAAGCTTACAAAGCAGCATTGGAAAAAGGTAAAAAACTCGTACAATCTGTTGGATACAAAGTAGATACCGTCCCATTCATTCCAGTTTCTGGATGGAAAGGAGATAATTTGGTTAAAAAATCCGAGAATATGTCTTGGTATAATGGTAAAACACTCCTTGAAGCATTTGATGACTTTACAGTACCTGAAAAACCAACTGGAAAACCACTCCGTCTACCAATTCAAGACGTCTACTCCATTACAGGTGTAGGTACAGTACCAGTAGGAAGAATAGAAACTGGTGAAATGAAAAAGGATCAAAAAATTATCGTCATGCCTTCTGGTAAAACAGGTGAAGTCAAATCAATGGAAACACATCACCAAGAATTACCCAAAGCCGAAGCAGGAGATAATATTGGATTTAACCTCAGAGGTATTGAAAGAAAAGATATCAAGAGAGGCGATGTCTTAGGAACTCCAGATGCACCACCAAAGGTTGCAAAAGAATTCAAAGCTCAAATTATAGTTATTCACCACCCAACTGCAATTGCACCTGGATACACTCCAGTAATGCACTGTCACACTGCACAAGTTGCAGCAACTGTAACAGAATTCTTGCAAAAGATTAACCCAGCATCTGGTGCAGTTGAAGAAGAAAGTCCAAAATTCCTA
Source organism: uncultured Nitrosopumilaceae archaeon (assembly GCA_964460675.1). Lineage (GTDB taxonomy): Archaea > Thermoproteota > Nitrososphaeria > Nitrososphaerales > Nitrosopumilaceae > CAYWRD01. Next base: position 1,413 of record CAYWRD010000162.1, on the reverse strand, counting down.
AAGGTTGGTGACTCTGCCCTCGTTAAAATTAGACCAGTGAGACCAACACCAATTGAAACATTCCAAGAGTTCCCAGAATTGGGTAGATTTGCACTCAGAGACATGGGTGCAACAATTGCAGCAGGAATTGTCAAGGAAATCACTGAAGAATACACACCTTAGGTAGATTTGGATGACCCAAACTGCCCGTGTTAAACTTACAAGCACCAGTCTTCCCAAATTAGATGGTGTTTGTGGCGAAATAATGGGCATTGGGAAAAAAACAGGTGTAAAAGTCAAAGGTCCAACACCACTTCCAGTAAAAAGACTACACATTGCAACAAGAAAATCTCCATGTGGCAACGGTACTGAAACATATGAAAAATGGGAAATGCGCATGCACAGGAGGATTATTGATATTAATGCAGATGATAAGGCCATAAGACAACTTATGCGTCTAAAAATCCCTGATGATGTCTACATTGAACTGTCTTTGACATAGTAGATTTTAATTATAGAAGAGTCTGGTATTATTTATGGCAGAAGAAAATTTTGATGAGCCAATAGAGGAGCCAAAAGAGAGCTTTGATGTAGTCTATTCTTGTCTCAGATGTGGAACAAGTGTTTCAAATACTGAATTGACAAGATTGCCTGAAATCAAATGTATTTGTGGATTCAGAGTGTTTACAAAGGTTAGGGCACCTATTGTAAAATCAATCAAAGCAATTTAGATTCGATCTTTTTTGTAACTATGCTCTTTCTGTAAGTGTGTTCTCATATCTTCCATGTTTGAGAAATTTTTATTGCATTTTTTACAGTCATATGGACTATCCTTATAATGAATAACTTGCTTGTGCTGCATTAATTCTTCTTGGTAGGAAAATTTTTTATTGCAAATTTCACATTGATGTTTTTTAAAAAAACGCATTACCCTAATTCAGCCTTTTTTCCATCCCAACAATTCCGACAAAGCTGACCTTCCATCTTCCATTTTGGTTTTGGATTATATCTGATCAATCCTAGTTTAGTTCCACACAAAGCACAATAGTTTTTCTTGTTTACAAAACTTTCTTCCTTTTTGTCAAAACAGTCTTTGCATAATAATCCGTCCATATCCCATTGCCATCTGGGCTCCCATAAGTCTGAAATTTTCTTTTTTGTACCACACTGGATACATGGTTGTCTTACCTTTGCCTCGTAGAATTCTTTTGACTTGTCTACATGGCAATCTCCACATAAGTGACCCTTTATTCCCCATTCACGTTTTGGTTTGTGTTTGTGTTTTAATTCCTTGTTACATATGGCACAATACGAGGGTTTTCTACTGAATAGTCCCATAATTATTGGTTATAATATCAAACAATTTAATCTATTACAAAAAATCTGGTATTGTGTTTTATCGTATCAAAACTGATTATGTCTAGTTTGACTTTG
>CAYWRD010000161.1:0-3217 GCA_964460675.1 uncultured Nitrosopumilaceae archaeon | reverse complement strand
TAAAATCAGTATTAATTCATAAACCAATCAAAACAGCATCAGGCGTCGCTGTTGTTGCATTGATGCCAAAACCATATGCTTGTCCCCATGGAAGATGTAGTTATTGTCCTGGCGGAATAGAATACAACACACCTAACAGTTACACTGGAAACGAACCTTCCACAATTAATGCAATGGAAAATGAATATGATCCAAAACTTCAGATTACAACAAAAATAAAAAAACTTGTAGTATATGGACACGACCCTTCAAAACTAGAATTAGTCATAGTGGGAGGAACATTTCTGTTTATGCCAAAAGATTATCAAAGAAATTTCATAAAATCTTGCTATGATGCCTTAAATGGTACAAATTCATCTTCGTTAGAAGAAGCCAAGTCATTAAACGAGCATGCCGACATAAGAAACGTAGGATTTACCATAGAAACAAAACCAGATTATTGTAAAAAAGAACATGTCGACGACATGTTAGATTATGGAGTAACAAGAATTGAAATTGGCGTTCAGAGTTTACAAGAAAGAGTTTACAGTATCGTAAATAGAGGTCATACGTTCAATGATGTAACAGAATCATTTCAAATTTCAAAAGATGCAGGTTACAAAATTGTAGCACATATGATGCCAGGATTACCAACTATGACTCCAGAACAAGACATTGCAGATTTCAAGCAATTATTTGATGATCCAAAACTGAAACCAGATATGCTCAAAATCTATCCATCTCTAGTCTTAGAAAATACTCCTCTTTATGACGACTACAAGAATGACAAATACCAGCCTTATTCAGATGAGGACATGATCAAAGTACTAACCGAAGTAAAAAAGAACGTTCCAAAATGGGTAAGAATAATGAGAGTTCAAAGGGAGATTTCTCCTAATGAAATTATTGCCGGGCCAAAATCAGGAAATCTAAGACAGATTGTTCATCAGAATTTGAAAAAGCAAGGTGTTTTTTGTAAATGTATACGATGTAGAGAAGCAGGTTTGAAAAATACTATTTCAAAAGAGGATTTGAAATTAAACAGAATTGATTATGATTCTTCTGGAGGCAAAGAGATCTTTTTGTCATATAACGACTCCAATGATGCAATCTATGGATTCTTGAGGTTAAGAGCCCCCAGTAGTCTGGCACATAGAAAGGAAATCAAAAACTCTTGTATTGTAAGAGAATTGCATGTATATGGAAAATCATTAGGAATAGGAAAGAGAGAAGAAAAAGAAATTCAACATTCAGGTTTGGGCAGAAATCTCATAAAAGAGGCAGAAAAAATTTCAAAAGAAGAGTTAGATGCTAAGAATCTATTAGTGATTAGTGCAGTAGGTACAAGAGAATACTATCAAAAGTTAGGGTATTCATTATATGGACCATACATGAGAAAATCATTGAGTTAGAATGTCTGAGCAAAAGATTATCGGAAAAGGTACATGGATTGATAAATTAGCATATGAGTTACTTGAACGGGAAAAATCACTCGGTAGGAATTTAGATGAAATTAAAGTAGAAAGTGGTTTAGGGGCATCAGGTATTCCTCACATTGGTAGCTTAGGTGATGCTGTAAGAGCATATGGAGTAAAATTAGCATTAGAAAATTTTGGTTACAAATCTGAATTAATTGCATATTCAGATGATCTTGACGGATTAAGAAAAATTCCTGAAGGTTTGCCTGAATCACTAAATGAACATCTTGCGAAACCGGTTTCATTAATTCCTGATCCGTTTGGATGTCATGACTCGTATGGTATGCATATGAGCAGTATCTTGCTGGATGGTCTTGACAAAGTGGGCATAAAATATGAATTTCGACGAGCCGTTGACACATACAAAAAAGGACTGCTAAAAGAACAAATTCACACTATATTACAAAATAGCAAAAAGATAGGTGATAAAATTTCAGATTTGGTAGGACAGGAAAAATTTCAAAAATACTTACCTTATTTTCCAGTATGTGCTAATTGTGATAGACTATACACAGCAGAATCTTTTGAATATGTTCCTGATGAAAAAAAAGTCAGGTACAAATGCCATGATGCCCAAATAGGTTCAAAGACCATCAAAGGTTGTGGTCATGATGGAGAAGCTGACATTACAAAAGATTTGGGAAAATTAGCTTGGAAAGTTGAGTTTGCAGCCAGATGGGCTGCATTTGATGTACGTTTTGAGGCATATGGAAAAGACATTATGGACTCAGTCAAAGTAAATGATTGGGTAGCTGATGAAATTCTAGGATATCCGCATCCCCATCATGTAAAATATGAGATGTTTTTAGACAAAGGAGGAAAGAAGATTTCAAAATCTTTAGGAAACGTACTTACTGCACAGAAATGGTTGGAGTTTGGCACACCAAAATCAATTTTATTATTATTATACAAAAGAATTACAGGTGCAAGAGAATTAGGAATTGAAGACATACCTGCTTTGATGAATGAATATAGTGAATTAGAAGACATCTATTTTGGAAAAACTAAATTAGATAACGAGGCAAAGAAGATAAAATCTCAAGGCCTTTATGAATATGTCAATTTGTTAACACCACCCAAACAACCAAGCACACATGTAAACTATAGGTTATTAATTGAATTAGCAAAAATATTCAAAGAAAACAGAACCCAAAGAGTAATGAAAAAACTACAAGATTACGGAGTAATCAAAAATCCAGAGCCAGAAATAGAAAAATTAATTGAATTAGCAGGAAACTTTGCAGATACTTTTGATCAAAAAGAAAAAACGTCAATTGAGATAGACGAATCAACAAAGAAAGCACTAAAAGAATTAACCGAATCCTTAAAGGCAGAATCAGAACCAGAAGATTTGCAAAATTTGATTTATCAAACTGCAAAATCAAACAATGTTCAACCCAAGGATTTTTTTAAAATACTATATCAAATAATTTTAGGAACTACAAGAGGTCCAAAGATTGGCCCATTCATTTCCGATATTGGCAGAAAGCAAGTAGCTCAAACCATCTCAGAATACCTCTAATCATGGCACATAGCGAACATAATAGATCAAGAAACAGCGGAGGGTTTGCTTTGATAATTCTTGGAGCACTTTTGTTATTTTTGGCACCTAACATTAACCCCAGTAGCCAAATATTTGGCATACTAGCACTTGTAGGAGGCATAGTCATAGGAGGTTTGGGATTCTATCTCAAATTTGTGCGCAATAGGAACAAAAAATAAGAAACGTTCATCTTTTAGGATTAAAGAGAGTAAAAAAT
>CAYWRD010000160.1:0-3222 GCA_964460675.1 uncultured Nitrosopumilaceae archaeon | reverse complement strand
CTTCAGGTGGACCTCGGCACCGTACGTGTCGCTCAGGCCCGGCGCCGGCACAGTGGGCGTCCGGACGACCTCACCGGCGATCATTTCGTCTGCCGCTCGGATCTCATCGATGGTTACGGGCATGCCTCATCCTAAACCCACTTGCCGCCCACGCTCCATCCGACTATATACCTCATCATATGAGACATCATGTGTTGAGCCATCACGTCGTGGGGCATACGGCGCTGGAGGGATCGGGAGGAAGCGAGGCATGAGTCGGAAGAGATCGAAGTCGTCGTACCTCCAGGGCACCGTCGAGATCCTCGTGCTCAAGGTTCTGTCGCGTGGTTCCTTGCACGGGTACGGCATCGCCAAGTGGATCGCGTCCGAGACCGATGGCGTGCTGGAGCTGGAGGACGCGGCGCTCTACCAGGGCCTCCACAGGATGGAGTCCAGGGGATGGATCGAGGCGGAGTGGGGCCGGACCGACACGGGGCGCCGTGCGAAGCTGTACCGCCTGACGTCGGCCGGGAAGAAGCGGCTCGAGAAGGAGTCGGCGGGCTTCCGTGACTTCGCGACCGCGGTCCTGAAGGTGCTGGAGGCGTAGGTGGCTGGCCGAGCCCGCGATGCCCCGACGCGCAGGCCATCGCCTGGGCGAACTGTGACGACGAGGGAGGGACGATGAGGGGAGATTTCTGGCGGAGGCTGAAGCTTCCGTGGCTCGACCGCGGAGACATCGAGGCCGAGGTCGACGACGAGCTCGACTTCCATATGGAGATGAGGGAGCGGGAGCTCATCGAGACCGGCGTCGATCCCGCCGAGGCCCGCGGGCGCGTCCGCGACGAGTTCGGCGACATGGATCGGACGCGCCGCCGATACGTCCGCCGACGGGGCCGGGACCTCCGGCGAAGCCGCCTGCGGAGCTGGATGGTCGAGCTGGCCCAGGACCTCCGCTTCGGTGCCCGAGGGCTCCGCAAGCGTCCGGCCTTCGCCCTGACCGCCATCCTCATCCTCGGCCTGGGCATCGGCGCGCCGACCACGGTGTTCACCCTGGTCCAGACGATCTTCTTCGAGCGACCCGAGCACGTGGCCGAGCCCCACCGCCTGGTCCGCGTCTTCCGATCCTGGGAGCCCGGCGTCGGCGGAGGCACGCTCCAGAACGCCGACTACCTCCATTACCGGGAGAACGCCACCACGCTGTCCGGCCTCGCGGGCTACGGCGGCGACGAGACGGTCTCGTACCGCTTCGGCTCCGGCCCGCCGGGCCAGCTCGAGCTCCTCCACGTCTCGGACAACTACTTCGACGTCCTCGGTACGCCCGTCCTGCTGGGCCGCTCGTTCGACCCGTCGGAGAACCGGGAGCCGGGCAGGGACGCCGTGGCCATGATCTCCCATGGCTTCTGGACCCGGGCCCTCGGCGCCGAACCCGACGCGGTCGGCCGGGAGATCACGCTCAACGGCATCCCCTTCACCATCGTGGGCGTCGCGCCCGAGGGCTTCACCGGCGTATCGCCCATCGATCCGGCGCCCGACGCCTGGGTGCCGCTGGCGATGTTCGGCGCCCTGAATCGCGTTCCGGCGGACAACTACGCGTGGTGGGGCCGCCACCCCAACTTCCAGTCCCGCTGGGTGGACGTCGTGGGCAGAGTGGCCGACGGGGTCACCATCGAGGCCGCCCGCTCCAACCTCGTGGCGCTGGCCGACGCCCTGGAGCACGCCCACAAGGGCGAGCAGGAGAGCGTGCTGGTGAGCCGGCAGTTCCTCTATCGACCGTCCCAGGAGGAGACGCTGACCACCCTGTCCAGCGTGCTGGTCGGCGTGGTGCTCATCGTCCTCCTCGTGGCGGCGGCGAACGTGGCGGTGCTCCTGCTGTCCCGGGCGACGGCCCGATACCGGGAGATCGGGATCCGGACGGCCGTCGGCGCCGGACGTGGCAGGATCGTGCGGCAGCTCGTGGCCGAGAGCCTCCTCCTCGGCGTGCTCGGCGGCGGCGTGGGCGTCGGCCTGGCCTTCGCTTCTTCCGGGCTCGCCGGATCCCTCCTGCCCCTCCCCTTCCAGGCGGGCTTCACACCCGACCCCGGCGTGCTCGCCGTGGCGGCCGGGCTCACGTTGCTGACCTCCGTCGTCGTCGGGCTGGCGCCCGCGCTGCACAGCGTCCGTCGCGACGTGGGATCGATCGTGAGCGACCGCGATCCGGGATCGCGGGGTCACCGCCTGCGTGCCGCGCTCGTGGTCTCCCAGATCGCCCTTTCCCTCATCCTCGTGGCGGGCGCGTTTCTCTTCACCCGGAGCTTCTGGGCCGCCAGCGGCGAGGACCTGGGATTCGATCCCGAGTCGGTGCTGGTGCTGCGCGTCGACCTGCGGAGCCTCGGATACGACGAGGAGCGCGGGCTCGCCTTCGTCGACGACGCCCTGGAGCGCCTGGAGGCGCTTCCGGGGGTCGACGCGGCGACCACCAGCGACCGGATCCCCTTCCGGGGCGACTGGAGCACCGACATCCCCGCACCGGAGGGATCGATCCCCAACGCGCCCGACAACCGGATCACCATCGGGTTGAACGCCGTGGCCCCCGACTACTTCGAGGTCATGGGGATCGACATCGTCGCCGGCCGGCCCATCGGCCAGGAGGATCGGGCCGACGCGGCCCCCGTCGTCGTCGTCAACCAGACCCTGGCCGAGCTTCTCTGGCCCGACGGTGACCCGATCGGCCGGGTGCTGCCCGAGCTCGATCGACCGTACACGGTCGTCGGCATAGCCCGGGACGCCACCTACTACGAGCTCGGCGAGGACCCCTGGGCCCAGGCCTACCTCCCGGTCCGCCAGGTATTCGAGCCGGCGCCGAGCTTCTTCGTCCGGACCGAGACCGACGCGGCCGCGCTCGCCGACGCCGTCCAGGCCGCCCTCCGGGAGCTCGATCCCGAGCTCGCCTTCGGCACGGTGACGACCCTCGAGGCGGTGGTGGACGACGAGCTCGCCCGCTACGAGGTGAGCGCCGTCCTGGTGAGCCTGTTCGGGCTCATCGCCCTGGTGCTGGCCAGCGCCGGCCTCTACGGGGTGATCGCGTTCTCGGTGTCCCGGCGCACCCGGGAGATCGGCGTCCGCATGGCGCTGGGCGCCGACCGGCGGCGCGTCGCCCGCTCGATCCTCTCGTCGGGCATCCGGCTCACGGCCCTGGGCATCGTCATCGGCCTGGCGGGTGTGTTCGGCCTCCGGCGCTTCACGGCCAGCCTCCTGTACGGCGTC
>CAYWRD010000159.1:0-3225 GCA_964460675.1 uncultured Nitrosopumilaceae archaeon | reverse complement strand
CCGACGGGCGTCACGTCGCGCGGATGCTGGCCGCGCAGGACGCCGCCGAGTCCGAACGCATCTCCGAACGCGTGCAACGGGCGCGGCTCGCCCAGGCGATGCGGGGGCGCCCTAGCGGCGGCGGACGTCGCCCGTATGGGTTCGAAGCTGACCGCGTGACCGTGCGCCCGTCTGAGGCCGCCGAGATCGTCAACGCCGCCGATGCCCTCCTCGCCGGTGTCAGCCTCGCCCAAGTCACTGCCGACCTCCGCGACCGCGGCGTTCCCACCGTCACCGGCGCGCCGTGGCGCACACGCACCCTGTCGCAGATCATGCAGCGCCCACGTAACGCGGGTTTGATCGTCCACCAGGGCGAGGTGCTGGAGGACGTCAGCGCGCCGTGGGAGCCGATTTTGGCGTACTCATTGGTGCCCTCCCAGTAGCCCTTCTCAGCGTCGATGAGGCGGCCCAGTTTGATAGGCTGATTGGGGCCGGTGGGATTGATGCTGTAGGAGGCTTTGCAGTCGAGCCAGTTGTACGCGCCGCAGAGGCCCAGACGCTCGGGGCTGACGATGCAGACGTGGTTGGGCGCGAAGGACTGGCAGAGGGTGCAGGAGTAGAATTCGTCGACGGCGTCGTCCGTCAGGTCGGCCAGACGTTTGTTACGATGGTCGTAGGCCACGCGGGCCTCGGCCAGATAGTCTTGAATGAGGTCGGGCTCGGTGTAGATGGAGACCTGCACCTTGTCGACGATGGCCCCGAAGTCGGCGTGGAAGCGAGCGTGCAGGATCTTGCCGAGATGCTCCAGAGTGAAGCCTTTGTCGGCGGCGCCCTGCGAGATGCGGATCCAGGCGATGTCCCGCTGGCCGATGTGCTGTATGCCGGAGGCGCCGTTGACGAAGTAGTGGATCTGGCGTTCGAGGACGGGCTCGAAATCTTCTTGCATTTCGCGGCCGGCGACGTCGACGACGATGCCCACGTCCATGTGGCCCTGGAGATCGACGTCTTCGAAGCCGGGGCCGACGACGTCGATGCGGCCGTCGACTACCTCGTCCATGGGCCTCATGCGCAGGTATTCGAAGGCCCGGGAGTATTTGCCGCCGAATTCGACGCGCATGTTGGCCTTGCGTACGACTTCCCCTTCAAAGGCGGAACCGTAGGGGACGGGGACCGGGACGTCGGCGATCTTCACCTTGACGCCGCGGACTTCGATGCATTTCTGCACGAGGCGCTCGGCCCGTTCCAGGTCGTCGCGGCCTTCGATCTCGTTGAACGGCAGGCTGACGACGTGCTCGTAGGTGGTGACGCCGGTGGGCAAGATCTCGGGGATGACGGTGTCGGCGATGACGGGAAAGCCGAAGTTGATGGCCCCGGCGGCGGCGGCGTACTTGAGGTCGTCTACCTCGCCGAGGGCGAGCACGAAGGCGAAGACGCGCTCTTTGTTGTAGAGCAGGATGTCGCGGGCCTGGCCGCCCTTGAGGCCGCCGAAGGTGAGGGCGGAGCGGACGGCAAAGCCGAGGGCGTAGATGGCGCTGAGGGTGTCGGTGCCGAAGGGAACGGTGTAGGTATCGTAGCCCAGTTCGACGCCTTCTTCGAGGAGCTGGTGAATGATGCTGCGGCCGTTGACATTGCCCGAGAGGAAGCAGAGGATGTTGCGCCGTTGTAGCTCGCGCACGATCTTGACGGCGACTTCGTTGGAGCGGGCGGCGCCGACGATGGCGGCGAAACCGGGCATGCGGCCATCCACTAACTGGATACCCCAGGAGCGCAGCTGGATATCGTCAATGGGCCCGTTCAAGTGGCCGTCCAGGCCGGCGCCGTTGCCGGAGCCGTCGCCGTTGTCGGGGCTGGTGAAAGCGGAGCCGCCGGCCAAGTCGAGCCCGGCCATCGGTTCCGGCTGGAGGTCGTAGATGAAGCGAATGGCCTCAACGGTTTCGGCGGCGAGAAGCGTGGCCATACCGCTGTCCAGCGTCTCGCCCAGATAGGGGGTCCAGCGATTGTTGGCAGGGACAGGGTGTAGCAGCGTGCGGGCATATTCGAGCACGGGGCGTAACTGGCCCAGGGTCTCGACCTCTCTGCCGGTCATGCCGAAGATGAGGGGCAGATAGTAGGCGGTGTTGGGAAAGGCGACGGCCGTATCCGGGCCTTTTTCTTGCAGCGCCTTGTCCAGCATGAATTCCGCTTCGGTTACCAGGGCGTTGGCGCCGCGAATGGCGCGCGTTGCAATATAACGAGACATGTCACACTCCTCCTAGTCCGCTGCGACGCCGTAAAGGGCTTCCCGGCGCGCCTCCAGCGGTAATTGCTCCAGTTCCAGCATGCGCGCGTCGCCGCTGCGGCCGAATTTCTCCGGCTCGTAAGGAGCCAGCCCCAGAGCGTCCCGTTTTTTGTCGATGTGTTCCAGCGTCCGGCGCACCATCTCGTCGGGGTCGGGGATGAATTCCAGTTTGCCGCCGTAGAGGGCTTCCCAGCCTTCGCTGATGAAGTGGGCGACCGAATCGCTGTCGGCCACGCGATCGGGCATACCGCCGATGGGAGACGAACCGCCGAAGATGACGTAGGCGCCGGAGGCGACGCAGTAGGTGCCGATGGAGAGGGCCTTTTCGCTCATCCATTCAGGCGCCAAACCGACGGCGGGAATGTCGCTGATGTCGTCGCCAAGGCCGCCTTCCTCGACCATCTGCGTGAGCACGGTGAGGATGCGCGTGTTGTCGACACAGGAGCCCATATGGAGCACGGGCGGGATGCCGACGGTCTCGCACACTTCGCGCAGGCCCGGACCGACCTGATCAAGGCCGGCATCATCGATCAGCAGGCCCATTTTGGCGCTGGCGATGGCCCCACACCCGGTCTCGACGACGAGCACGTCTTGCTTCAGCAGCTCGCGGGTGACGCGGGTGTGGAGATAGTCATGCTGGCTGCGGGGATTGTTGCAGCCGACGACGGCGGCCACGCCACGAATGCGGCCGGCGATGATGGCGTCGTTGAGGGGTCGGAAGGATGCGCGGTAACGGCCGCCGAGCATGTAGTTAATATATTCGTGGGAAAAGCCGGGAACGAGGTCTTCGCGCACGTCGGGGATGCGCGTCTCGCCCCGGTTCTCGTAGTTGTCGATGGCGTGGCGCAGAATGTCTTTGGCAATGGTCAGGGCGCGGTGTTCGTCGAACTCCATGTGGGTGGCGCCCGTGATCTTGACTTTGGGCGAGGTGGTAATGATTTTCGTGTGGAAGTTTTGCGCGAGGCCGA
>CAYWRD010000158.1:0-3238 GCA_964460675.1 uncultured Nitrosopumilaceae archaeon | reverse complement strand
AATCTTTCAATACTAGGCACAATAAATGGTAATCTCTACAAAAAATCTGGCATAACAACCATCGAAGATCATGCAATGATTCATGGTTCAATAACTGAATAACCATGTCCCGCTACTTGACAGGAAGAATTAGTCAAACAATGTCCCTATAATTAGACAGAACCCTTTAACAATATCCTTATAAAGTACTCGTACCGTACCATACGGTATGGTAGAAGATTTAAGATTAGATAGTTTGGAAGGCGTAGGCCCCGTAACTACTAGAAAATTATCAGATGCAGGAATACACAACGTCATGGATCTGATTGTTAGAGGCCCTGTCGAAATTTCTGAAATCACAGGGATGGAAAAAGAAACTGCAGAAAAAATTGTCAACAAAGCAAGACAGCATATGGTAGAAGGTGGCTTGATTAGCAAAGATTTTGTTAGTGCAAGTGAAATCTATCAGCGTAGACAAGATATTGGTAAAATTACAACTGGTACTAATTGTCTTGATACTCTATTTGATGGCGGTATTGAAACACAAGCACTTACAGAAGTATATGGTGAGTTTGGTTGTGGTAAAACACAATTCTGTCATACAATGTGTGTGATGGTTCAAAAATCCAAAGAAGAAGGTGGACTTGAAGGCGGTGTATTGTACATTGACTCTGAGAATACCTTTAGACCAGAACGAATTGTTTCAATCGCACAAGCACATGGAATGGATCCAGAAAAAGTATTGGATAATATTCTTGTTGCAAGAGCATACAACAGTGCGCATCAAACACTCATTCTAGAAGAAGCTGGCTCCGTAATTGAAGAAAATAACATCAAGCTAATAATTGCAGACTCTGCAGTAGGATTGTTCCGCTCCGAATACCTAGGAAGAGGAACCTTATCCAACAGACAACAAAAACTAAATCACTTTGTTCATTTGTTGTCTAGAATTGCAGAAACTTACAACTGTGCAGCAATTGCAACAAACCAAGTTATGGCATCACCTGATGTATTCTTTGGTGACCCAACACGTCCTATAGGAGGAAATGTTGTTGCACACACAAGCACATACAGAATCTATTTCAAGAAATCAGGTAAGAAACGTATTGCAAGAATGGTAGATAGCCCGCATCACCCAGAAGAAGAAGTAATCTTTGCACTAGGTGAAGCTGGAGTGATTGATCCAGAAGACGCAGAAAAAAAGACAAAAAAGACAACAAAAAAGGTTGTAAAAAAAGAACCTGAAACAAAAGCAGAACCTGAAACAAAAGCAGAACCTGAAACAAAAGCAGAAACTGCTGATGCAAAATCCCCTGATGCTACCGTAGAAATACCTGTAGATGAATCAGAACCAGTAGAAGAGTAATCTCTTCTTTTTTCCTTTTTGTAATATTTGAATATGGCCTTTAGACAATTTTCTTTGTGACAGAAATAAAATGCGTTTTATTTGATATTGGAGGTGTGCTAGTCAATTGGCACATGTCATGGATAACTTCTGAAATATCAAAACGATTTGATATCAAAGAAGAAAGTATGGTTGAATCTTTTGGAAAATATTTACATGAGTTAGATTGCGGTAAAGTCAACGAGAAAACCTTTTGGAAAAAAATAGCTAGCGATACAAAATCAGAATCTTTGGCACAAACCACTGAATCATTATGGAATACCTACTTTACAAAAAATGCAAAAATAAACAACGACGTACTAGATATTGCAAAACAAATCAAGGGATCTTATGCCTTGGGTATAATTTCAAACATTGAAGAAATTACTCATAAAATAGTTCGTGATTGGAAAGTACTAGATGATTTTCAGTACCAGTTTATGTCATATCAGATTGGTTTTTCAAAACCCAATTCGAGGATTTATGAGCATGTCCTAAATTCACTTCCATATGATCCCCAAGAAATGATATTCATTGACGATAAACCCTCCAATGTTGATTCTGCCCAAAAGTCTGGAATCAACGCAATTCATTTTACAAATCATGTCAAACTGCGAGAATCTCTCAAAAATCTTGGAATCTCAATCTAACAATACGCTTAATCTCTCCGTAAGTATTAAAATAGGGTCATTCGAGTTTTACTAAATATGACAACTAAGAAGCCTTCTGGACGTTCTCACGGATTTAGGCATAAAACTAGATCTGTTATGAAAAAAGACTCTCCACGAGGAGTATCTTTTCTACTGCAAAAGTACAATGAAGGCGAACGTGCACTTGTCATTATTGATCCAAGACAGCACAAGGGCTTGCCTCACAGACGATATCACGGAAAAGTAGGTATTGTAAAACATGTTGGAAGACGTGCTGTTACCTTAGATGTGAAATTAGGGAATAAATCGAAAACCTTAATCACTAGATTTGATCATATCAAACCATTCGGTGTGTAAATATGGAAGAAGTAAAAAAGAAACAAGCAATATCTATTTCAGAGGTTAAGGAGATTCTCGAAAAAATTGATCCTGAGGAGATGGATCAAATCCAGCGATGGACCTATGATTATACTTCAAAATTCGTTAGCATTGAACCAAAAGATGCTAAAGAAATGAAGAAAAAATTAGTAAAAGAATGTGATTTAACAGAAGAAGAAGCTGTTGAAATTGTTAACATTAGACCAACCACGTTAGCAGAACTTCGTTCATTCACATTTGGTTGGAAAAAACTCATCCTTGCTGAGACACTAGAAAAAATACTCAAAATAGTCAAGGAGTATTCTTAGCTCTTTTAGAGGAGATTTTATTTTGTATAGGGCACAACCACCTCCTAGGAAATATGAGGAATATGCATATGTATTAGATTTTAGTCCACGTGGTAAATCACAAACAGTACGTGGACGAGAAGGAATTATTGTAACTGCAATAGGTGAAGATAGATTAACACTATTAGAAATTTTGGGAGTTGAAAATTCTACTTTTGATGTTGGTGAGAAAATCTACATTGGAAGAGAAGGTAGAACAAAAGTTCAATCAGTACTTGGGAAAATGGATTATGAAAAAATATCTTCATCTGCTCAAACAGAACTTCCATCTGTAATTGAAAAAATTGTTACAGAAAACGAATCAAGATTTGTTGAATATCTAAATAACGCTCGTCCACTCACTCCTAGAATTCATGCTCTAGAACTTATCCCAGGTATTGGTAAAACATACATGAAAACTATGTTAGAAGAAAGAGACAAGAAAAAGTTTGAAAGCTATGATGATTTGCAGGAACGAGTTGGTTTCAAGGAGCCAATAAAGCATATCTCCCAGCGAATTA
>CAYWRD010000157.1:0-3238 GCA_964460675.1 uncultured Nitrosopumilaceae archaeon | reverse complement strand
CCAGCACCTGGACGTCCGACGCCTGGCGGTTCCGGACGTAGTCCACGTAGGGCACCTCCTCCCGAAGGTAGTCAAAATCGCACAGCCAGCCCGGACAGTCCAGGAAGATGCGGAGACGCCGGCTCTCGACGGTGGTGTCGGCGGCCGCCTGCGCCGCCTCCGCCTGCTGTGCTGCCCCCGCCGCCGCGGTGTCGGCCTCCTGGGCGGGGAGGTCCCCCGGCCAGACGAAGCCGAGGGAAACGAGGCCGAGGCTGACCATCGCCGCCGCGACGGACGCGCTCGATCTATGGCTTGCTTCCACCCGGATCCTCCGAGATGTTCTTAGTGATGGTTTTCCACCAGGATGGTGGAATTTCAGCACTCACGCAACCGGGCTCGACCGCGTGGTCGGGCCCAGGGAGGGAGGAGCCGATGGACCCACGTCCTCCGGGATCGCTGAGCCGGCGCGAGCGGCAGGTGATGGACGCGCTGTTCCATCTCGACACCGCCTCTGTCTCCGAGGTCCAGGAGGAAATGCCGGAGGAGGTGACCTATTCGGCGGTGAGGGCCGTGCTTCGGGTGCTCGAGGAGAAGGGCCACGTGGAGCACCGGCGGGACGGACCCCGCTACCTCTACTCTCCCACCCTCCCCAGGGACGCCGCGCGCCGGGACGCCATCCGTCATCTGATCCGGACCTTCTTCGACGGATCCACCGAGGCCGCCGCCGTGGCGCTCCTCCAGATGGCCGACATGGAAGTGGATGAGGATCTGGAGGAGGAACTCCTGACCCGGATCCGTGAGGCGGAAGAGGAGGGCCGGTGACGTTCGCACTGGAGGTCCTGGGCCCGGCGGCTCTGAAGGCGCTGGCGCTGCTGACGCTGGCGTGGGCCGTGACGCGCGTGGCGTTCCGACGGTCGGCGGCCCTCCGGCACATGGTGTGGCTCGCGGCCCTGGCGGGGTGCGTGGCGCTTCCGCTCGCCGAGGCCGGGCTCCCCGACGGCGTGCGCATGGACCTCCGGCCCGCAGTGGGTCTGGTGGCGGACGGATTCGAGCGGATCGTCCAGGCGGTGGATCCTCCGGCGGCCAGGTCGCCGGCAGAGGCGGGTGAAGACAGCGAGCCGGGTGCCGCCGGCTCTGCTGGCGCCGTCCCGTCCTCTCGGCATCAGGCAGAGGGCGGAGTGCTGGGGAGCGCGGCGCTCAGGGCCGTGGGCTCGGTGGCGGTCCTCGTGTGGCTGGCGGGCGGCCTGTTCGTCCTCCTTCGCACGGCATGGGGACTCCTGCAGCTGGCTGGGATACGGCGGAGGGCGTCCCCGGTGGACGAGAGCCGGGATCTTCCGGCGGCATGCCTCGACGCGGTGGAGCCGGGCGATCTCCCGGAGATCCGGGTGAGCCCCGAAGTCTCCCTGCCGGTGGTCCAGGGCCTGATCCGGCCGACCCTGCTCCTGCCCCAGGAGGCCCTGGACGAGTGGCCGGCGGAGCGGACGAGCGCGGTGGTGCTCCACGAGGTGGGGCACGTTCGCCGGCGGGACGTGGCGTCCCATCTCCTGACCCGCCTGGCGTGCGCCCTCTACTGGTTCAATCCCGTCGTGTGGTGGGCCGCCCGGGAGGCGCGGCGCGAGCAGGAGCGGGCCTGCGACGACGTGGTGCTCCGTGCGGGCCACCGTCCGTCCAGCTATGCCCGGCACCTGCTGGCCATCGCCCGGGACGGGGTGGGCTCCGCCGCGCCCGCGGGACTCTCCATGGCCCGGTGGCCGGACCTGGAGGGGCGGGTGCTGGCGCTTCTGGAGGAGGACGCCGACCGGAGGCCGCCGCGCCGGGGCTCGCTGGCGGTGATCGGGATGCCGGCCCTGGTGCTGGTGGTCTCGCTGGCCACGGTCACCGTGGGCGGCCCGGGAGAGAGGTCGAGACGGACGGCGGCGTCCGGTGAGCCCGGTGAGGTCTCTCCGGAGGCTGCCGTCCCCGCTCCGGACGAAGAGGCGCCGAAGCTGGACCGGCTCGTGGCGGCCCTGGAGAGCCCGTCGGCCCGGGTGCGGAAGGACGCGGCCCACGAGCTCGGGAAGCGGGAGGCCGTCGACGCCATTCCCGCCCTGGCCGAAATTCTCGACTCGGATCCGGACCTCCACGTCCGGAAAGCAGCCGCCTGGGCCATCGGCGAGACCGAGTCGCCGGAGGCCGTCCGGACGCTCGTGGACGCCCTGGAGCGCACGCCGTCCGGGAAGCTGCGCCGGACGGTGGTGGAGGCGCTGGGCGAGACCGAGCAGGCCGCGGCCGTCCCCTACCTGGAGGAGGCGCTGGGGCAGGACGACCGGCGGATGCGCTGGGCCGCCCTCGAGGCCCTGCTAGAGAACAAGACCGATCGGGCCAGGAGGGTGGTCCACCGGGCGGCCAACGGCCCGGACCGCGAGCTCCGAAAGTTGGCCCGGCGGCTGCTGGAGAAGAGGCGGGAGCACTACGAGAGGAAAAAGGCGCACGAGGCCGGGTCCCGCGAGCGCGAGTCACACGAGAGCAGGGGGCCGTGAAGACCTGGGTCTTCGAACCGGGGCACACCTCGGCCGAGTTCGTCTCCCGCCACATGATGGTCACCAAGATCCGGGGGCTCTTCACCGGGATCGAGGGCCATATCGAGTTCGATCCCGATGATCTCGGCGCGGGATCGGTGGAGGCGCGGATCCTCACGGGAACGCTCTGGACGGGCGAGGAGGCACGGGACGCCCACCTGAAGAGCGAGGACTTCATCCACGCGGGCGAATACCCGGAGATGCGCTACCGGGGTCAGGTCGACGCGGCCTTGGGCTGCAACGAGCTCCGGGTCTCGGGCCAGCTCACCCTCCGGGGGGTCACCCGGGACGTCCCCCTCCACGTCCGGTACCTGGGCGGGTGGGACACGGACTACTGGGTGGACGGCGTCAACCAGGGCCCCATCCGGAGACTCGGGTTCGAGGCCACCACGACGATCGACCGCCACGACTTCGGCGTGAGCTGGAACAGCAGGATGGAGCGGGGCGGGGTGGTCGTGGGCGACGACATCCGGATCACCATCGACGTGGAGGCCCTGGAATCCGGCGTGATCGAGGGAATCTGACCGGGCTCTTCTCCCGTCTCCTGCGGGGCCGCTTCGGCTCCGTGGTCCTTCCCGCCATCGTCCTCCAGTCCGTGCTCATCGGCGGGGGCTATGCCACGGGCCGGGAGATCGTGGCCTACGGGGCGAAGTTCGGCGCCGCAGGCTGGGTGGCCGTCCTGGCCGTCTTCGCCGGGTTCA
>CAYWRD010000156.1:0-3266 GCA_964460675.1 uncultured Nitrosopumilaceae archaeon | reverse complement strand
ATCCGGCTCACGGTCACGCTGCACCGCCCGTCCGTCGCGGTGGTGCAGGAGGCCGAGCCCGAAGCTCCGCCGCTCCAGGAGCCGCTCACGCTGGCGTCGGCCACCGGGTCGCCCCCGGAATCCAGGACGAGCGCATCGACGGCAGCCGTCCACGTAGAGCCCTGGCTCGTGCTGGAGCCATCCAGGTCCCCGATGTGGAGCGTCGAGGGAGTCGAGTTGTCCACCGTCACGGTCACGGTGTCCGAGGCGGTCTGGCCGGCGTCGTCGGTGGCCTCGGCGCTCACGTCGTAAGAGCTACCGTCCTCCAGCCCGCTCGTGTCCCAGGAGGCCGACCAGCCGTCGGAGCCGTCCGAGTCGACCCCGATGCTCGACCCGTCCACGAAGAACTCGACCTGGGCCACGCCGCTGTCGTCGGTGGCGTCGGCGGTCACGTCCACCGTGCCGGAGACCGTCGAGCCGTCGGCGGGGTTGGTGATCGCCACGGTCGGCGGGTCGTCCACGTTGTCGACCGCGACGGTGACCTGGTCGGAGGCGGTCTGGCCGGCGTCGTCGGTGGCCGTGGCGCTCACCGTGTGATCGCCGTCGGTCTCGACGCTCGTATCCCAGCTCGCCGACCAGCCGTCGGAGCCGTCCGAGTCGACCCCGATGCTCGACCCGTCCACGAAGAACTCGAGCTGCGTCACGGACCCGTCGTCGGTGGCGTCGGCGGTCACGTCCACCGTGCCCGAGACCGTGTCCCCGTCGGAGGGGTTCGTGACCGTCACGCTGGGCGGGCTGTCGTCCGTGCTTGCGGCCGGACAATCGGGGCAGATCACCGTCCAGCGGAAGGGCATGTGCCACGAACCTTCGTCGGTCGTGGTCATGTTGGCGCCCTGGCCGGTCGTGTGCGTCACCACGCCCCAGTCGTCTTGTGTGCCCGGGCCATCTCCGGTCACCAGGGCCTCGATCGTCCAGCATTCGTCCTCCACGGTCGAGCAGGGTCCGCTGTCGCTGTTCCGGATGACCGTGAGGAAGCTGGATCCGGTGGCGACGGAGTCGCCCCCCCGCTGGAACCGGAGCGAGTAGGTGCCGTCCGCGTCGAATTCCGCTCGCGTCTTCAGGTTCGCCGGCAACGAGTCCCCGTCGGCCATGCCCAGCAGGAGGCCGGGGAGCTCGTCCTCGTTGTTCTCGCTGGCCAGCACGCGGAGCGCGCCCACGCGAGTGACGGTGCCGTCGGCCGGAAGGCCGTCCCCGTGGATCACTTCCGGATCGGTGAAGTCGAGCCGAAAGCCGCGGCCCTCGTCCACGTTCCACAGCAGCAGCCCGTCGTCCCGGATGCGGAGGTTCCCGTCCACGCCGTCCTCGTAGGTGGCGCTTCCCTGCGAGGTGATCTTGTCGCCCACCGCGTTCCGCAGCTCGATGATGACCGAGAACTCGTTGCTGCCGCCGTCGTCACCGCCCCCCGGTCCGCCGGCGTGGTCCGGAGAATGGTGAAGTTCGGGACCAGGAGCGGGTTGCGGGCTGGCCGGTCCCTCGCCGCAGGAGACGGCGAACAGGGCCATAGCGGCGACCGCGAGAGAGACCGAGAGCGTACGCTGCGTCTGCTGGATGCGGCGACTTGTGCGCTTCATGGTCCATCCTTCGGCGAGGTGAGCTTCGACGGCCGTTCGGGCCTTCCGTCCTCCGGCTGTCGAGTAGTCGTCGCGGACGCGGTATCCGTTACAGGTCGGGACGGCCGACGGGAGTGCCCGTCGCAGCGGGTGAGGCCCCATCGTAGTCAGAAGCCGGGCTCCAGGACCCAGAGGCCGGAGTTCATGTCGGCGACCCAGAGCAGGTCCCGATGCAGTTGCGGGGCCCAGGCGCAGGTTCCGCGGCCCGTTCCGCACCCACCGGGCCCATCGTATCGGATCGCGGCGATCTCCCGCCCCTGACGATCGAGTCTCCCCAGGAGCTCGCCGCTCACGTCGATCGCCACGACGCCCGCCTCGTACCAGCCCACGTAGAGGGTCGACCGCTCCTCGTCCATCCAGAAGTTGTGGGGCGTCACGTCGGGTACGGCGTAGGTGGCCACCACCTCGGGGCCGGAGAGGTCCCCGGCGTCCACCACGTGTACGACGCCCGGCCGCCCGAAGTCTTCCTCGCCCACGAAGACGTAGCCCGTCTCCGGCCAGTACCAGGCGTTGTGGACGTTCCCGGCGTGGATCCGCATCCGTCCGACCTCGACGGGGTCGGCCGGCGATCCGCCGGCGATCCCGGCCCCGACGTCCAGGATGATGAGGCCCTCGTCCCAGTGGGAGAGGAAGGCGAGCCCGTCCCGGACGTAGACGTCGTGGAGGAAGCTTCCCCCTCCCCAGAAGTGGGCCACCGAGCGGGGGTCCGTCGGGTCCGAGATGTCGACGATGCGAAGGCCGGCCCCCTCCGACGGGTCGGTTCCGTCGACGACCACGTAGGCGTGGCCGGCCTCCAGCCACAGGTTGTGGACGCCGGGCTCCATCCCCTCCGTGACGGTCGAAACCACCGTGGGGTGGAACGGATCCGAGAGGTCGAGGAGCGTGATCCCGTTCCGGCTGTCGGGGGCTCCCTCGCGGGAGAGGGCGGCCAGTCCTCCATCCGGCGCGATCTTGACGTCGTTGACCTGCCCGGCCTCCACCACCACGGAGTCGACGAGGCGGGGAGCGGCGAAATCCCGGATGTCCCAGACGTAGGCGAGATTCCCGTCGACCCCCCCGCGCGGACGGGTGCCGGTGAGGACGATGTCACCGAACGCCCAGAGGTCCGTGCCGAGGCGGCCCTCGATCCTCCCGTGACCGACGACGGTGAACCGGCCTGTCGGCGTGCTGCGCGGAGAGATGGTGAGGTGGACCGAATCCGCCACGACCCCCGAGTCCCGGGCCGGCGTGGCGATCACGGTGATGTTGCCGGGTTCGTAGCCGACGAAGCGACCGTCGGACCGGATCTCGCCGCCGGACCCGGGGTTCACCCGCCAGAACACGTGCACTCCGTCGGCCCGCTCGCCGCCCCGCCGGACCTCGGCGGTGAAGCGAACCACCTCGCCCTGCTCCGCCTGGTCGGGAGCCGGCCCGATCACCGTTCGGAGGCGCGCGTCCGCGGGACGCGCCGGGCCGCCGCACGAGGCGGTTCCCAGCGCTGGCGGCAGCAGGCCGACCAGAGCGCCGATCGAGAGGACGTCGAGCCTTCGCATCGATCGGCCTCGGCCCGGCGTCTTACGGCTGGGGCGTGAGCTCCCACAGGTCTCGATGGTCCATCTCTCCGTCCCAGCCGGTCCC
>CAYWRD010000155.1:0-3267 GCA_964460675.1 uncultured Nitrosopumilaceae archaeon | reverse complement strand
GTTTGCCTTGGCTCCACCAAGACACGGTTTCAAAAGAAGTACAAAAAGAATGTACGGACAAAGAGGTGTTCTTGGACAAAACAAAGAACTTGGCACATTAGTGAGGAGTATGATTTAAGATGGCAACAAGACTCCGAAAAACTAGAAAATTTAGAGGCTCCAGAAACCATGGCTGGGGACAAGTTGGACAACACAGAGCTAGTGGTCACAAAGGTGGTCTTGGAGTATCAGGACAACTAAAACATCATTATAGTTCTATGTTAAAATTTAATCCCGACCATTTTGGCGGTAATTCTACTCATCCACCTCACCCAAATGTTGCTAAGAAATGGGCTAGTATCCGTGATCTTGATGACTTGTTCAAAAAGATTGGCAAAGAAGAAAGCGGAAAGAAAGTAATAGATTTGATGACTGCTGGATATCAAAAACTCTTAGGAGGAGGAAAAATATCCAATGCTTACACAGTAAAGGTAAATCAATTCACAAAGTCAGCCGAAGAAAAAGTTAAAGCTGCAGGGGGAGAGGTGTTAACTAATAATGGCTGAGGGGACAGCTACTCAACTAATCCGAAAAGTCGTTTTTAAAGCAGAACCTTATCTTCCTCAGGTACCAAAACCTAAAAAGAAAATTTCATTACAAACAAGACTGCTATGGTCTGGAATTGCTTTACTCATCTATATGGTAATGGGTCAGACTCCTCTCTTTGGAGCAACTGCACCAGAATTTGATTTTCTTCAATTTGCAAGAGTAATTTTTGCATCTCAACAAGGAACATTAGTAGAGCTTGGAATTGGACCTATAGTTACAGCAGGTTTGCTTATGCAGTTATTGAGAGGTTCTGAAATTCTCAAATTTAATTTCAAAAATCCTGAAGAACGAGGAATATTTCAGACTGCAACCAAACTTGTAACCTACATTGTAATTGTTGCTGAATCTATTGTTTATGCTATAGCCGTCTATGGACCTGGAGTTTCGGCACCTTACCAACTGTATGTCATGATAGGACAACTAATGGCTGCCTCCATTATCATTATGTTCTTAGATGAACTAATCCAGAAAGGATGGGGTCTTGGAAGTGGAATTAGTTTATTCATTATGGCCGGTGTTGCACAACAGATTCTTTGGAGTTTGTTTAGTCCACTGCCAGCAGGTGATGGTGGAACAATTGGAATCATTCCATACATAGGACAGTCTATAATGACAGGCGATTTATCAAACGTATTTTTCCGGTCGAATCAACTGCCTAGCATATTTGGTTTGTGCCTAACTGCAGGCGTAATACTGATTCTGGCTTTCACTCAAGGAATGAAGGTGGAGATTCCTATTGTTTCTACCAAATATAGGGGATTTTCAGCTGTTTACCCTATCAAATTGATGTATGTTTCTAACATTCCAGTTATTTTGGCATCTGCCTTAACTGCAAACGCAGTTTTCATTGGTCAGATGCTTTGGGCTAATATGAATCCGAGAAATAATAACGTGTTTATGAATATTATAGCGCAATTTGATCCTACTAGCCCCTCAACTCCGATTGGAGGACTAATCTATTACGTAACTCCGCCTAGGGGATTAGATGTTGCAGCACTGGATCCTCTAAGAGCAGTAGGTTATGTGTTGTTCATGATAGGAATTGTAGTTGTATTTGGAAGATTGTGGGTTGAGCTTGGTGGTTTGTCTCCAAAGAGTGCCGCGCAAAACCTTCTAGATGCAGATGTTCAGATTCCTGGATTCAGAAGATCAAATAAACCTGTAGAATCTCTATTAAACAAGTACATTCCATCTGTAACAATTATTGGTTCTATGATACTTGGGGTGCTAGCTGGAGTGTCTGACGTTTTGGGTGTTTTCGGTACTGGAATCGGAATATTGCTTATGGTGGATATTCTAATCAACTATTACACGCAATTAGTAAGAGAGCAAGTAGAAGTTGTTATGCCACGTCTAGGTGCTTTGCTTGGTAGAAAGTAGAAAGGTTGTAATGGTTGGAATTCCCGGTGTAGGGAAGACTACTTTGGTATCAAAGATAGTTGAAATATTGAATTCCATGAACAAGAGTGTTACAGTACAAAGTTTCGGCACAGTTATGCTTGAAGAAGCAAAAAAGAATGGGATAAAAAATAGAGATGAATTAAGAAACCTACCTACTGAAGAACAAGTAAAATTACAAAGAATGGCGGCAGAAAAAATTGCATCTTTAAATGAAAATGTAGTGATTATTGACACTCACGCTTTCATTAATACCTCTGCAGGATATTATCCCGGTCTACCTCAACATGTCTTGAATATAATAAAACCATCTAATTACATATCCGTGTCTGCAAAACCTGAAGAGATTTACAATAGGCGAATGAATGATCTTACACGAAACCGCGACAAAGTAAGTATTTCAAAAATCAAAAAGGAATTAGATGTCCAAGAGGCAATGATTTCTGCATGTTCTGTTATTTCAGGCTCTCCAATGAAAACCATAATTAATTCTGAGGGAAAGATTGAAGAAGCGGCAAATAAGGTAATTAATGCAATAGGTCTTTAAAATGGAATTAAACGTAGTACTTCTCTTCATAGAAACAATATTTCTTCAAGGTGATGGAGGATTCTTTGGGTTCTTAGGCGGAGATAGAGGTGCACTTGGTAGTGATGATCCCTTTATCAAAGGACTCATTCCTTCAATGTTTGCTGTTGCAGGTTTTGGAATTTTACTGAATCTTTTCAACTCTGGAGTCCGAAAAAAAATGGTAGATCAAGTTAAACTAAAAAGAATAATGAAGGAAACTAGGGCTTGGCAAAAGGAACGAATGGCAGCATTTAGATCTAAGGATCAAGAAAAGATCAATCAACTTAACAAAAAATCATCTTACATGAACAAAATGTCAATGGAAATGATGCAAATGAATATGAGACCAATGATGATAACATTTGTTCCGTTAATTCTGATTTTCTATTTTGTATTGCCTTTTCTGTTTACATATACTGTAGCAGTATCTCCAATTCCTCTAAACGTAATTCCTGGAGACTTTTTCCAATTAACTTGTACAGCCGAGCAAGCAGCAGACCCTGACCATGTATGTCAGGAAGAAAATGCATTGTTTTTATGGGCTTGGTACTTTTTGTCCTCCATTGCATTTAGTGGCATAATAATGAAGGTAACAAAAACTTCCATGGATCTTAGTTGACCAAATCTATTGTTATATCTGGTCCACCTGCAGTGGGGAAGACAACAGTTGCCAAAGGACTATCAGAAGAATTTAATTTACAATATCTTAGTGG
>CAYWRD010000154.1:0-3277 GCA_964460675.1 uncultured Nitrosopumilaceae archaeon | reverse complement strand
AAATCGTCATCATATAGTGGTGTTGGATAGATTTGGAAGATTGAAACTATCCATTAAAAATGGAAAACTTTTCCAAGGTGGAAAACTTAGTGTATTAGAAGAATTAGATGACTTCTTAGAATCTAGAAATAATGATATTGCACCTAAAGTCTATCTGTTAACTGATCTTAAATTGATTGATTATTCTAGTCTGACATCAAATTCCCATATTCTTAATGCTGTAAAACAAGAAATTGATGATACAGAAAAAGCATCAATTATTGTAGAACTTTAGGCTTATTACTATATTGAAGAATTATTATATTCTATGATTTTAAAATAATAAGTAATTTTTAATCTGTCTTAAAAGGAAAGCAAGTAATGTTTGCCATCTTGAATGAATGTACAATATGCAATAAAGTCATCGTTAATAGTTTTCAGAAATTTCATAAATGTAAAAAAACTAACCATGTTAGAGTTTGTAATGACGTGTAGAGGGATTTGTGAACGCTATAAATCTGAAAAAAAGAGATATCAGTCAGGTACTAAGAGATGTACTTCTTGCAATATTTACATAGATTATCAAGATAGAATGTGCCCTTGCTGTGGAACGCAGTTAAGAGCAAAAAGGAAGTTTTAGGATTACTGGTTATGCAAGAAACAAAATTCTAATAGTTGATTTCTTATTAGATTCCATGAAGTATCTTTTTGTTTTATTGTTATTTTCAATAGTTCCTGCATTTGGAGAGTCACATCCTGAATTTATTGGAATGGATGACCCTTCGTTTTATGAGTTACAGGTAGATACACATGATTTTTCAATTCCTTACAATGTTGATGCTAAAGTATTAGCCATGGCAGTTGATCAAGAATTAAATTCCTTTCTTATTGGACTAGAAGGTACAAAAGACTCCATTATGGTAATAGATTTAGATCATAAATTAATTTCTGCTGAAAATAACGACTTTGCTGTTCTTGTAAATGGTTTAGAAGTAGATTATGAAATTACTTCTGATGCTGATAGTTCAACACTGAGTTTTTTTGTATATGACTATACCGAAGAAGTAGAAATTATTGGTACTCACGTAATTCCAGAATTTCCAATAGGAGTTTTAATTATTTTCACTGTTATTACATCGTTAACCGTCTTATTCTCTAAAATTAAAATTCCTATTTTTAGGTTGTAATTTTATCTAGTTTATTAGATTCTGAAGCTGTTTTGATTTCTCGTGCTATTCTCTTTCCCATACTCATTGATTCATCATAAATTAATGACAGATATGGTGAGCCTTCCATATAGATATTAGTTCCTGCGACTATTCTTGCTGAAAATTCAAACGATGTGAATTTGGCATTCTCATCGTATACTCCTTCTATACAAAATGGACCATTCATTCCTGGTTTAACTAATCTCTTTGATGCCTCAACAAAACTTTCTCCCATGGAGTAAACTTGATCAAGAAGAGATTCTCTTAAAACAAGAGGACTGTTTCCAATCACATTGAATGAAGGAACATCATTATTCTTCAGCTGTTGTTCTGCAGGTATTCTTGCTAATCCCTCAATATCTGATTCATGTCTCTGATCTGCTCCAAAAAACTCCAATTCTTCTTTTAATGGTGAATAAAAGAATTGGAGATATGCTAACACACCTGCTGCATATTCTTGAATGTAAAGAGTTTCGCTTTCAGATATGGTTCCCTGGGAGATTAATTGATTTCTTTTTTTATTATAATCCTCTTCGCTGGATGCCAAAAAATATCCTTTGCCGCCTGCAGCTCCTTGTCTTTTCACGATTACAAGTTTGTTAATTTCAGCAGGATTGCTTACTGGTGTAGGGACTGGAAGACTTGCTTCTCTCATTAGTTTTTCTTTCATTTCTCGGTCAGACTCCCATCTTAAAATCCATTTATTTCCAAACACAGGGGTTTTGATTGATTCGATTTGATTTGAATCCATTTGAGCTATTAATGTTCCGTGAGGAATAAGCACTGAATCATTTTCTTCTAAAATTCTTTGACATTTATTATCAATCACTTCTGAAAATGAATCTACTAAAATTAATTCATCTATAAAGGGGAATCTTTTGTATAATTTTTCACGTTTTTTTTCGCATACTAATAAAGTTCTTAATCCTTCATCTTTTGCCCCTTTCAGAACCTGTAATGCACAATGAGATCCAAGAGTTGCAACTGAGACCAATGAACTTTTTAGATTATAGGACTTTATGAACTATGTGTGTAGGACACGTACTCGAAAACCTCATCTATTAACTCTGCAGTTAATTCAGATTTTAGGTCATCAGGAATTGTTTTTAAAATGAAATCATAAATGGTTGTATTTTTAGGCAGTGTTCCTTTCTCTTGGTATAATGAATATACTGCAATTCCATTTGAAATAAGCGCGATGGCTTTTTCTTTGTCAGTTAATGCCATTTTTTGTTTTAACTTACTTGCTAATTGTGGATAATGGAACGTTTTCAGGCTTTAATTGAGAATTGATTTTATTCTGGACTGTCTCTATTCTTATTTCAATATCATGTTTTTCGGCTTTCTCATGAAGTGAATCTTGCCAGGCATGGTATCCTACCCATGCACCTGCAATAATTATTGTTGCAATGACTAATAATTCTAATGTTGCCAATCTATCTAATTTGAAATTTTTTCCGATGATAAATGTTGCTTTTTGAATTAAAAATTAATGGATTTCAGCCATGAATAGGTCCTTACCTATTTCATGACCGTCCACCAGCCGAACAATTATCGGCAATTATTGTTACAATTTCAGAAAATTAAAGGTTATGTTGGAAAATTGTATAAAAATTAATTATACCAAACAACAGCAAGTTCAGTACATTATGATCGAAACTGAATTAGGAAAATTACGCAGATCACACTATGCTAATCAAATATCCTCATCATTGGATACTCAAGAAGTTACTGTTATGGGTTGGTTATTGACCGTAAGAGGTCATGGCAACATAAATTTTGCAACAATACGAGATAAAACAGGAGATATTCAAATCGTTTCAAAAAAAGGCGAGTCGCCTGATGATATTCGTGAGAAATTATCCTCCCTAAAACCACATTCATCAATTGCCATAGTTGGAAAAGTAAAAAAATCAGAAAAAGCACCCGGTGGTTTCGAACTATCGCCTTTGGAGCTTCGAGTTTTTTCTGAAGTAAATAAAATACCTCCTTTTGAACCTCTCGCAAAGACGGTAAAAAATATCGATACTCGTCTAGAGGTACGCCCTATAGATTTACGAAGAAAAGTATTACAGAATATATTTAATGCA
>CAYWRD010000153.1:0-3282 GCA_964460675.1 uncultured Nitrosopumilaceae archaeon | reverse complement strand
ATTTTAAGATCCACACTCAAACAAATTCTGTGAGAACCATAGAAGCATACTACAATGATGTTTTGATGCAGGTAGGTTCTCTGAAAAATTTCAAAAAACAAAAACCATTAACTAAACTTCAGCAAAAAAATGCAATCTTTACTGGAAGTGGCGATTCTTTGGCCTCAGCTATGCTAGCTGAAGCATTTTCAGATTATACAGTAAAAGCACTAGATCCACTTGATTTGCTCAAAAACAAAAAACTTGCAAAGACAAACAATGTGTTTTTTGTATCAATCTCTGGAAACACAATATCTAACATCAAGGTTGCAAAGATTGCAAAAAAATCAATTGCAATCACATCACACAAAAACAGCAGACTGGCAAAGGCATGTGATGAAACCATACTGTTGCAGTTTCCAAACTCTGATGTATTTACTGCAGGAAGTATCAGCTTTTTAGAAAGTGCACTGACATGTATCTCTCTGGTAAAGCCACTCTCCATTAATAATGCAAAACAAATCTTTTCTAAAGCAAAGACTCTGGCAAAAAAAGCACACTACACTGATAGAGTGTTTGTCTTGGGAAATCAATACACATATCCTGTGGCAATGTATGCTGCTGCAAAATTTTACGAGATTCTAGGAATTGATGCGCACTTTGAGAAAATAGAGCAGTTCTCTCATATGGAATTATTCTCTGCCAAAAAAGGCGACACTGTAATTGTCTTTGAGCAAAAAAACAAGCACAACTCCATGCTGGTGCGTAACCTCAAAAGAAATGGATTCCATGTAATTCAACCCAATGCGGGCTCTGAGAATTTGATTTCTCAATTTCTTTTCTATACTTTCTTTTCGCAACTATTGCCGCTAAACAAAACTAAAAGGCAAAAGGACTGTCATTTTGTTTTAGCCAAGCGGCTCCGAAAGGTCAGTGACAATATGATATACTGATCATTTTGAGTGTAAGATTTAATAGCTGAATCCAGACGAGTGCGAATATGCCCAAATTCAAGTCAACTGATCAGGTACTAAAGATCATCAAAAACAAAGATCAGATTAGAAACTTTGGAGTCATTGCACACGTAGATCACGGCAAGACTACAATGAGTGACAGCTTGTTGGCATATTCAGGAATCATTGCACCTTCGGCAGCTGGTAAGGCACTTGCAATGGACTATGATAAAGAAGAACAAGAAAGAGGAATTACAATTTACCAGGCAAACGTTACATTACATTTTACTCAAAAAGACAAAGAATACGTCATTAACATGATTGATACTCCAGGCCACGTCGACTTTAGTGGTAGAGTGATTAGAAGCCTTAGGGCAATTGACGGAGCTGTAGTTGTTTGTGATGCAGTAGAAGGAATCATGACCCAAACTGAAACTGTTACTAGAATGGCACTAGAAGAGAGAGTAAAACCAGTATTATTTATCAACAAAATAGACCGTCTCATAAAGGAGCTAAGACTAACTCCAGAGAAAATGCAAGAAACACTTGCAAATGTTGTTTCTAACTTTAACCAACTAATTGATACTTATGCAGAAGACGAATACAAAGAAAAATGGAAAGTCTCAATTCAAGACGCCAGTGTAACTTTTGGTTCTGCAAAAGACAGATGGGCAATCAACCTCGATATAATGAAAGACAGAGGAATTTCCTTCAAAGACGTAATTGATGCATATACTAATGAAAAAGTCGACGAGCTAGTAGAAAAGGCACCACTAGCTGACGCTGTACTGGGCATGGTAGTAAAACATCACCCACCACCACACGAGGCTCAAGTATACAGAATTCCAAAGATTTGGCACGGTGATCCTGATTCAGACATTGGCAAAGCATTACTGGAGTGCAAAGACGATGGCCCAACTATTATGATGATTGTAAACATGGTTCTTGACAAAGCTGCAGGCCCTGTAGCTATTGGAAGACTATTTTCTGGAACCATAAAAGACGGTCAAACAATAAACATCATTGATGCAAAGCGTGAAGGAAGAGTTCAGTCTGTAAACTTTTTCATGGGAAACCAAAGAGAACAAGTAGGCGAATTAGGAGCTGGCAACATTCCAGCATTGTTAGGATTAACTGAAGCTAGAGCAGGAAATACAGTTTCTTCTGTTAAAGATACTCAGGTATTTGAGGGAATCAAGTATGTATCAGAACCTGTAGTTCAAGTAGCAATTGAGCCAAAGCATCCAAAGGACTTGCCAAAACTAGTCGAAGTCTTAAAGCAGCTAACAATTGAGGATCCAAACCTTGTCGTAAAAATTGATGAAGAATCCGGCGAAACAATCGTAGCTGGAATGGGTGTACTGCATCTGGATGTTGCAACTCACAGAATCCAGGATGCCAAAGTAGACATTGTAACTTCTGAACCTCTCATTAACTACAGAGAGACTGTAAAGGGCCAATGTGAGCCAATCATGTCAAAGTCACCTAACCGTCACAACAAGATATTCATGAAAGTAGAGCCACTAGAGCCAAAAATAGCTGAGATGCTCAGAACCGGTGAGATTAGTGATTTAAAAGATAAAGCCGAAGTATCCAAACTACTCAAAGAGCAGGGATGGGATACTGACACCATCAAACGTGTAATGAAGTTTGATTCTCGTGGTAATGTTTTGATTAATGGAACAAAAGGTGTCCAGTTTGTACAAGAGTCTACTGATTCTATCAACTCTGGATTCGATGAGGTAATGAAAGAAGGCCCGCTATGTAAGGAGCAGATGAGAGACTGTAAATTCACATTCACTCACTTTGTTCCACACGAAGACACTGCACATCGTGGTCTGTCTCAGTTAGGTCCAGCATCAAGACGTGCATGTATGGGCGCATTACTATCTGCAGGAACAACACTATTGGAGCCAATCTTAGCTATTGAGGTTAGAGTTCCTACTGATCTGGTTGGAAACGTAGCTACAGTACTTTCTGGCAAGCGTGGAAAAGTACTAGACATGTCACAGAAAGGCCCAATCAGTATAGTTACTGGTGAGATTCCAGCATCAGAGACCTTTACACTATCTGAAGAGATGAGAGGCCAGACTGCTGGAAAAGCAATGTGGAATACTCACTTTAAGGCATGGTCTGAGGTTCCAAAATCTTTGCTGCAAACAATGATAGCTGATATTAGAAAGAGAAAGGGACTAGCTCCAGATCCACCACAAGCAAACGAATTCATCGACAAAGAGTAAAAAGGCACTCCCCCCCTCTTACGAACGAATTTTTCGCTATAACCTAAGTAATGATCAGGGTTGGTTTGTTGGAAATTATTTTTTAGTTCAAAATTATTTCATAATCTGTG
>CAYWRD010000152.1:0-3303 GCA_964460675.1 uncultured Nitrosopumilaceae archaeon | reverse complement strand
TGACGGGGCTGGTCTCCGTGAGGCCGTACCCCTCCAGGATGGTCAGCCCGATGGAGTAGAAGAAGCGGTTGAGCTCCGGAGCCAGCGGTCCGCCACCGCTCACGAAGAAGCGGAGGCGCCCGCCCACCGCGGTCTTGACCTTCGAGAAGACGAGCTTGTCGGCGATGGAGTACTTGAGCGCCAGCAGCCCCCTGGGACGCTCGCCCCGCAGCCTCAGGTCGGCCACCCGATCGGCGACGCCCACCGCCCACTGGATGAGCTTCTTCTTCAGTCCGCCCGCGTCCATGACCCCGTTGTAGATCTTCTCGTAGATCCTGGGCACGGAGACGACGACGGTCGGCGCCAGCTTCTTCAGGTCGACGATGAGGGTGTCCAGGGACCGGGGATACCCGATGGTGCATCCGGTCCAGAAGAAGAGGTAGTCCACCATCCGCTGGAGGATGTGGGACAGCGGCAGGAAGCTGATGGTGTTGTCCGTCGCCCCGATGGGCAGGATCATCTGAGAGGCCCGGACGTTGGAGGCCACGTTGTTGTGCGTGAGCATCACGCCCTTGGGCTGCCCCGTGGTGCCCGAGGTGTAGAGCACCGTCGCCACGTCGCCGGGGTTCGTCCGGAGCGCCTCCTGCCGGAAGGCGGCGCTGTCTACGTCCGGCTCGACGTCCAGGAAGAGATCCCAGGGGACGGTGTCGGCGACCGAGGTGGACTCGAAGGTGACGATGGTCGGGGTCCGGGGCAGCTCCCTGGACGCCTCCTTCACCTTCTCGGCCTGCTCGGCGTCGGCGACGAAGACGAGTCGGGCCTCCGAGTCCTGGAGGATGTAGGCGACCTGCGGCGCCATCAGCGTAGGATAGACGGGCACGACGATCACCCCCGAGCAGAGGCACCCGTAGTCGGCCATGGCCCACTCGGCTCGGTTCTCGGAGAGGATCGCCACCCGGTCGCCCCGCCGGACGCCTCGTCCGGCCATGGCCGCTCCCACCTTCCGCACGGTCTCGAGGACATCGTCGTAGGAGATGTCGACGATCCGGTCGGCGGACTCGAAGCGCTGGAGGGCGGCCTCGCCGTGGTGGCGATCCACCGCTTCGAAGAAGAGCTCCGTGAGCGTCGACTCCGGGACGGGAGTCTCGTCTGCGACGTAGTCGCGCGGCGTCACGATGCCGCCTCGACCCGGATGTCCACGTCGAGCTCGGGATCCAGGGTATGGAGCACCGAGCAATACTTGTCCCTGGAGAGGGCGATGGCCCGGTCCAGCTTCGGCTGATCATCCGCCGTCGGACCCTCGAGGCGATAGACGAGGGAGATGTGGACGAAGCGCTTCGGCACCGTCTCGGCCCGCTCTCCGATGGCCTCCACCTGCAGATCTCTCACCGGGACCCTCGACTTCTCCAGGATCATGAGAACGTCCACGGCCATGCATCCTGCCAGGCTCATGAGGAGGGCCTGGGTGGGCGTCTGACCACGGACCCCGTCGCTGTCGATCACGGCTTCGACTCCCCCGTCCGGACCGCCCCGGAAGGCCAGCCCTTCGCCCGTCCATCGGAGCCGAACCTGCCTCCGATTACCCTCCAGCATCCGGCGTCGGCCCGTCGTGGCCCTGATGGCCCCGCTCCCGGAGCTGGGACAGCGTCCAACGGGCATGCTCCACGTGCGCGCCCGCCTCCTCTTCGTCCGGAGCGTTCGCCAGGAACGCCTCGAGGTGTGGGATCGACTCCCCCGGGTCGTCGCCGCGGAGGAGGATGAAGGCCAATCCGTAGTGGGCGCCCGGAGAGCTCGGATCCTTCTGGAGGACGTGTCGGTACGTCTTGGCCGCTTCGTCGACCATCCCGATACGGGTGTAGCAGATGGCGATCTGCTGGAGGACGACGGCGTCGCCGGGCGATTCCTTGAGGGCGAGGCGGAAGGAGGTCAGCGCCTCGTGGAACTTCCCGGCCTCGAGAAGCTCCAGGCCCTCGTGGTAGTAATCGATCCGCTGGACGTCGTCATTGCCCAGAATCTTGTTCCAAAAGGCCATGCGCCGGGGAGCTCGGGAAGTTCTCGCGTCGCCGGAGCCTGCGTCCGGTCGACTGTGTCCGAAAGGCGTTCCGCGGCTTCCACCGTCGGCTTCCGGAGTGCCGGAAGGTAGGCGAGCCACGGGGGCCGACGCAACGCTCAACCCCTTGTCGCGACGACCGTTCCGGACTCGGACGCGAGGATCTCCAGATCGGACTCCTCGAGGACCTCCTCGGCATCCTCGGGCGCGTCGGTCACCACCACCCTGGACTTCGGAGCCACCACCCTCGCCGCCTCGAAGAGGAGGCCGCGGCCCAGGACCCCGTCGACGACGACACCCCGGAGCATCTGCGAGAAGAAGGGCAGGCCCGGTGCGGCGACCACCCGGCTGACCGACGCCCGATCAGGCCAGTGACGGGCATCGGAATCCACAGCCACGACCTGGAGGTCCTCGACGGCCTCGGCGACGGACGCGGCATGCACGGCGGGACGTCCCACCATGGCCACGGTCCCGGGTCCCCGGTGGATGCCGAGGAGGGCCACGATCCGCCCGGCCTCTTCGGCGTCGGCAAAGCTCTGATCGGCTCCCTCCCCGGGAAGCGCGGCTCCGGCACGGCCCTCGGGCAGCTCGCCTCGGGGCGGGGCCCTCAGGTCCGCGAAGCCGTCCTCCACCGGAAAGGCGTCACGGCAGTTGGGGCATCCCAGGGTTCCTTCCTCCACCCGTCGATCCTCCAGACGGTCGGCCAGGAGGATCAGGCCGAAGGTGGGCCCGCAGCGCGGACAGGTGAGACGATCGGTGAGGAGGAGGTGCACGTCATCCCCGCTCGACGCGGAGCAGCGGCATGCTCACGCGGTCGCTCCAGCCACGTCGACGAGGACGGCTTCAGCCGGCTCCGTCACGAGAGCGGCGGGTGGGTGCTGGTGACGAAGCGCATGAACTCGTCCCGCGTCCGATGGTCCTCCAGGAAGATCCCCCGCATGGCCGACGTCAGCGTCTTGGAGTTCTGCTTCTCCACGCCCCGCATCATCATGCAGAGATGATACGCCTCGATGACGACGGCGACGCCCTGGGGCTGCATGGTGTCCCAGACGGACTGGGCGATCTGCTCGGTGAGCCGCTCCTGGATCTGGAAGCGCCGGGCGAAGACCTCCACCAGCCGGGCGACCTTGGACAGGCCCAGGATCCTCCCGTTGGGGATGTAGGCCACGTGTGCCTTGCCGAAGAAGGGAAGCATGTGATGCTCGCACAGCGAGTAGATCTCGATGTCCTTCACCAGCACCATGCTCTGGTGGCTCTCGTCGAATACGGCGTCG
>CAYWRD010000151.1:0-3313 GCA_964460675.1 uncultured Nitrosopumilaceae archaeon | reverse complement strand
CGGGTGAACCTGCATCGCGTCGATCCACACTACCTTCCCACCCTGGAGATTCCAATCCTGGAGGGACGGGGCATCGAGGCCGCCGATTCCGACGAGTCGGTTCCGGTTGCGGTCGTCAGTGCCTCTGTCGCCGGACTCCTGGGGGGCGCCGACGAGGCCGTCGGTCGCAGCGTCGAGGTGGGTGGCACCACCCATCGGATCGTGGGCGTGGCCGCCGACGTGATGTACACCGGTTCGGTGTTCCGCCGTCCGCGCGACCTGGACGTGTACGCATCCCTCGGGCGCGATCCCGGCCGCGTCGTTTCGATCGTCCTTTCCACCCGCGCCGAGCCCTCCGAGCTGATCGCCCCCTCGACGGAACGACTGCACGCCCTCGCGCCGCGGTCTCCCGTGGACTGGGTCGACCCGCTGGCCGCCGACGTAGAGAGCGATTTTCAGGGCCCGCGCTTCTATCTGGTTCTGCTGGTCGCGTTTGCGAGCAGCTCTCTGGGGCTCACGGCCGTGGGACTCTTCGGCACGCTCGCCGGTCTCGTGGCCAAGCGACGCAGCGAGATCGGTATCCGGCGGGCGCTGGGCGCCGGCCGTGCCGGGCTGGTGCGAAGCGTAGTGCTACGGGGTCTCACCATCGCCGCGATCGGACTGGCCTTCGGTTCAGTCGGCGCCCTCGCAGCGGCCGGAGCGTTCCGCAGCATGCTCTACGGGGTGGGCGGCCTCGACCTCCCCACTCTGGCCGTGAGCGCCATTGTGATCTCATCCGTGGCGGCCCTCGCGAGTGCGATCCCGGCGGTCGCCGCGGCGCGCGTCAGCCCCGTCAGCGCACTGAAGGAGTGGTAACGGGCTCGGAAGCCCTCACCGACCCCCTCGGCACGAGGCGCTCATGACCCTGCCCGACCATCGTCGGATCCCGCTCAGCGCCCCCGCCTCCCCGGCGTCCACGGCGCCCCCGCCTCCACCAGGGCCTCCTCCACCGCCCGGAGCTCGCCGTCCAGGAGGTCGCCGAGATCCTCCTCGAGAGCCTCGAGATCGGACTCCGCGATCTCGACGTTGCGGCGGTGCGTCGTCGTCGGCTCCATGCGCGTCGACCAGTGGCCGCCCACCACGCTGCCGATCCGACCCGAGATCGTCGGTACGCCGGGCTCGTTCAGCGAGCCGC
Organism: uncultured Nitrosopumilaceae archaeon; assembly: GCA_964460675.1. Taxonomy (GTDB): domain Archaea; phylum Thermoproteota; class Nitrososphaeria; order Nitrososphaerales; family Nitrosopumilaceae; genus CAYWRD01. Next base: position 2,160 of record CAYWRD010000151.1, on the reverse strand, counting down.
GGACGGGATCGCCCTGGAGGCGCAGCGAGAGCTCGTCGAGGCTGTCGGAGATGCCGTCCATCCGCTGCAGGAGGGTCACGTCGGCCTCGGGGGTGCGCAGGAGGGCCTCCCTCATGTACCGGAGCTGCTCACGCACCCGCCCGATCTCCCGGCCGGCGGCGCCGGAGCGCCGGGACAGCTCGCTGGTCCGATGCTGGAAGTCGGCCACGGCGACGAAGTCGGTCCCCGGAGGAGCCGAGGCGACGGGCTTCACCTCGAAGGTCTGTCGGGGGCCGATCTCCTCCACGGCATCCTCGGTCACCAGGACCATCTGGACGGAGTACGCGCCGGGAGGGGCGAGCGGGCCGACGGGGTCGGTGACCCAGGGTGGCCGGAAGCCGGGCTGGGACAGGCTGACGGGGTCGGGAGCCGGCCGTCGCAGGTCCCAGGCGACCCGATGAAGGCCCGCCCGGGCCGGACCGTCCACCCACCGCACGGGATCGCCCTGGCCGTCCGAGACTTGGAGGAGGACCCGCGGTCCCATCTCGGCGGCCTCGGCACGAAGAGCGTCGTAGCCGGGGAAGGGGACGTCGCCGCCTCCCTCACGGAGCTCCTCCTCTCTGTCCTCTCGAGCGTCCCGGGCCGTCTCGGGCGTGGTGGGGAGGTAGTAGGTGAAGGTCGCGCCGAAGTCGGGGTTGGGCGCGGCGTAGGCGGTGCTGCCCAGCGTGGGTCGGCCCTCGGCCTGGTTGGGCGCGTGGGGGATGTACCACCAGGCGTCACGGACGGGCATGACGCCGCCGTCACCGTCGAGGGCGCCCGCGGCGATCTCACGCAACGGCGTGTAGTCGTCGAGGATGTAGAAACCGCGGCCGAACGTGGCCCCGATCACGTCCTCGTCGCGACGATGGAGCTTCAGGTCCCGGAACGCGATGGTAGGCGCTCCCTCAGAGAGGATGTGCCAGCTCCCGCCGCCGTCGGGGCTGAAATGGAGCCCGTACTCGCCGGCCAGGAAGAGCAGGTCGGGATCGACGTGGTCCTGTTGGATGGCCCACGGCAGCGTTCCTTCGGGCAGATCCCCGCGGATCGAGCTCCAGCTCCGGCCGTTGTCGGTGCTCCGGAAGAGGTACGGCGTGTAGTCGCCGAGCTTGTGGGCGTCGGCCAGGGCGAAGAGCGCTCCTTCGGTGTGGAGGTCGGCCTCCACCTTGTTGATGAATGACCGCTCGGGCACGCCGGGCAGGTCGGCCGCCCGGCTCCACGTCTCGCCCCCGTCCTCGGAGACGTGGATGAGCCCGTCGTCCGATCCCGTGTAGAGGAGTCCCTCGACCAGGGGCGACTCGGAGATGGTGGTCAGCGTCGCGTACTTCGACATGGCTCCGTTGTCGTGGAGCGCGTCGAGCTCCCATACCCGACCCATGTAGGGGAGCTCGTACCGGTTGGTGTTGGTCGTCAGGTCGGCGCTCACGGCCGTCCACGAGTCGCCCCGGTCGTCGCTGCGCCAGAGGCGCTGGGAGCCGAAGTAGAGCCGGTCGGTGTCGTGGGGGCTGATGAGGATCGGCGAGTCCCAGTTCCAGCGCTCCGGCGGATTGCCGGGCTCGGGCTGGGGCTGGATCCGGATCGACTCCTCGCTCCGCCGGTGGGTCCGGTAGAGGTTCCCCTGCTGGGTCATCAGATAGAGGATGTCCGGATCGGTGGGATCGATCTGGACGCCGTATCCGTCGGCCCCCATGGGGAAGTACCAGTCCTCGTTGCGCACGCCCTCGGTGCTCGGCGTGCGGGCCGGTCCCCACAGCGTGCCCAGGTCCTGGGCTCCCCCGAGGATCTCGTAGAAGGGCTCGTTGTTGGAGACGGCGACCTTGTAGAACTGGGAGATGGGCATGTTGGGGAAGTGCCGCCACGTCGCCCCGCGGTCGAAGGTCTCGTAGAGGCCGGCGTCGGTGCCCGCCAGCATGTGGCGGGGATCGTCGGGGTCGATCCAGAGGGCGTGGTTGTCCGAGTGCTTCTCACGCCCGGTGCCCAGGTTGTCGAAGGTCGCGCCGCCGTCCCGGGTGATCTGGAAGAAGACGTCCATCTGGATGACCAGGTCGGGCTCGGTGGGCGACGCCTCGATCTCCTGGTAGTAGTGGGGCCCGGTGCCGCCGGAGATGTAGGAGTTGCGCCGCTCCCAGCTCTCGCCCTTGTCGG
>CAYWRD010000150.1:0-3373 GCA_964460675.1 uncultured Nitrosopumilaceae archaeon | reverse complement strand
ACCCGGGTCGGTGTCGCCGTGCCGGCGGCCGGGTCGGGGCGTCGCATGGGAGGGATCAGGAAGCCGTTCCTGGAGCTCGCCGGCGAGTACGTCCTCGTCAGAGCCCTACGCCCCTTCCTCGCCGACGAGCGCGGGGAGCGGGACGTCGTGGCGCTGGCACCGGCCGACGCGGCCTCGCCACCCGAGTGGCTCATCGATCTCGACCCTCGGATCCGCGTCGTCGCGGGAGGAGCGACGCGGGGCGCGTCCGTGGCGAGGTGCCTGGAGGCCATCCCCGACGACGTCCACGTGATCGCCGTCCACGACGCCGCCCGGCCCCTGGTCGACGAAGAGGTCGTCCGACGGTGCCTGGACGTCGCCGCCTCGGGCGTCGGCGCCGTGGCCGGCTGCCCGGCGGTGGACACCATGAAGGTCGTCGACGAAGGCGCCTACATCCGGTCCACGCCGGACCGCTCGACGCTCTGGCACGCCCACACGCCCCAGGTGTTTCCGGCCGAGGCGCTTCGCCTCGCCTACGGGTCGGGTGAGACGGGCGCCACCGACGACGCCGCGCTGGTGGAGGGCCAGGGAGTGCGTGTCCGGATGATCGACGACGGCGCCCTGAACCCCAAGATCACCCGTCCAGGGGACCTGGCCGTGGCCGAGGCCATCCTGCGGTCGCGGGAGGTGGAGCCGTGAGGGACGCCCTCACCGTCCTCGACGTCCGGTCCGTCGCCGACGCCGATCTGTCCGACGTCGTGGCGCACCTGCGCTCCGACGGTGTCATCGCCTACCCCACGGAGACGGTGTACGGGCTGGGCGGCGCGTGCACGCCCGACGCGGTGCGGGCGGTTCGCCGGCTGAAGGGCCGGGCCGACGGCAAGCCCCTTCTGGCCCTCGTCGAGGCGGCGGACGCCGTCGAGGAGCTCCGGTGGACGCCGGAGGCGCGGGAGCTGGCCGGGATCTTCTGGCCCGGCTCGGTGACGCTGGTCCTGGACGATCCCGCCGAGACGTTTCCCCCGGGCGTCCGTAGCGCGGAGGGGAGCGTGGGTGTCCGGGTGAGCCCCCATCCTCTCGTCGCCCGTCTCCTGTCGTTATTCGGTGGTCCCCTCACATCGACGAGCCTGAACGAACCCGGAGCGCCGCCGGTTCCATCGGGAGTCGAGGCGCGCGAGGTTCTGGAGCGGCTGGGCGCCGGTGGCGTGGTCCTCCTCGACGGGGGCGTGTTACCGACCTCGGGTCCATCGACGGTGGTGGACTGCACGGGGAGCGCTCCGGTCGTTCTCCGTGAGGGTGCGATCCCCACGGCCCGCCTGCGGTGTGCGATCCCGGAGATCCATGGAACTCGACTCGACTGACACGGGCCCTTTCCGGCTCCTCTTCGTCTGCACGGGCAACACCTGCAGAAGTCCCATGGCAGAGGCCATCGCCCGCCATCGGGTGGAGACGCGGGGCTGGACCCAGGTGGAGGTGTCGTCGGCCGGGGTCGCCGCCGCCTCCGGTGGGCCGGCGTCGGACGGCGCCGTTCGCGCCGCCGCCGCCCGCGGCCTCGACGTCTCCGGTCATGCCTCGACGGCCCTCACCGAGGAGGTCGCCGGCGACGCCGACCTGATCCTCACCATGTCGGCCAGCCACCTCATGCGGGTGATCCAGCTCGGGGCCGGCGACCGGGCGGCGGTCATCACCTCCTTCGCCGAGGGGGCCGACGAGGCCCTGGATCTGACGGGTGTGCCCGATCCCGTGGGCGGATCGGACGAGGAGTACCTGCAGACGTTCGACACCCTCGACGACCTGGTGGAGCGCGCCCTCGAGCGCATCGCCCCCCTCGTCGAGCCGTGACGGTCACCGCCAGGACCCGGGTCCTCACCCTCCTCGGGGACCCCGTGTCCCATTCGGCCTCCCCCGAGCTCCAGAACGCGGCCTTCGAGGCGGCGGGGGTGGACGGGGTATACGTGGCGGTGCGGTGCGGAGGCGATGACGTGGCGGGCTTCATGCGCGGGCTGGCCCGGGCCGGGGGAGGAGGGAACGTGACGATCCCCCACAAGGAGAAGGCGGCGACCCTCCTGGACGAACGCAGCGAGGCCGTCCGCCGCACCGGCGCCTGCAACACCTTCTGGGGAGACGACCGCGGCCGGGTCCACGGCGACAACACCGACGTCGAGGGGTTCCGGCGGGCGCTCCGGGACTTCCTCGACGGCCCGGTTCGCGGGATCCGGGCGCTCCTCCTCGGCGGTGGCGGGGCCGCCCGGGCCGCACTCCTCGGGCTCGTTCAGGAGGACGCCGACGAGATCTGCGTCTACAACCGCACGGCGGAGCGGGCCCGTGCGGTGGCCCGTCGTATCGGAGGTCAGAAGGCGCGCGTCGTCCCGATCTTCCGGCATCTGGAGGGGGAGGACTTCGATCTGGTGGTCAACGCCACCAGCCTGGGCCTGGATCCCGACGACGAGAGCCCCATCGACTTCGGCGTCCTGCATCGAGCCGGCGCGGCCATGGATCTCGTCTACGGCCGTCACACCACCGCCTTCGTCCAGGCCGCCGAGAACCACGGCATACGCGCCACCGACGGGCTCGAGATGCTGGTGCAGCAGGGCGCGGTGTCCTTCGAGCGGTGGTGGGCCAGGGAGGCGCCGCTGGAGGCGATGCGCGCGATGGTGGCCGTTCGATGACGGGGCGCGTCCTCGACTTCCTCCTGCCCACAGGGTGTGTCTCGTGTCGCAGCTGGATCCCCACCCGGTCCGGAGACGAAGCCGTCTCCATCGTGTGCCGTCGATGCCGATCGAGGCTGGCGACGGCGAGCTGGCCGCGCTGTCCGCGCTGCCACGCGCCGCGCGGGACGGGGCGGGATCCTGCTCCCGACTGCCTGGAGTGCCGTGACTGGCCTCCGGAGCTGGCCCGGGCGCGCCACGCACACCTCCTCGACGGTCCTGCGATGGATCTCGTGCATGGGCTCAAGTACGAGGGATGGCGGGAGCTGGCGGACATCATGGGCCGGGCGATGGCCCGGACCGCGCGAGCCGAGCTCGACGGGACGTCGTCCGTCGAGGCGGACCGGACGGTTCTCGTGGTTCCGGTCCCCACCACGGACCGGCGGATGCGCGACCGGGGCTACAACCAGGCGCGGCTCCTCGCCGAGGTCGTGGCCTCCGACCTCGATCGGCCCCTGGCGGAGGCTCTCCACCGTGGCAGGGCTCCCAGCTCCCAGTCGCCGCTGTCGCCCCGGGAGCGCAGGGAGAACGTCCGGGGCGCCTTCCGCGTGGCCCCCGGTCCCGAGGAGCGGCCTGCCGATCCCGAAGACCGGCCAGCCGATTCCCGGAAGCTGGCGGGACGTGACATCCTCCTGGTCGACGACGTCCTCACCACCGGCGCCACGGCCGGTGAGGCGGGGATGACCCTC
>CAYWRD010000149.1:0-3382 GCA_964460675.1 uncultured Nitrosopumilaceae archaeon | reverse complement strand
GCCTGGATTTTACACATACTATAGAGATGAATGCGGTGTTGAATGTCTAACAAAGAAAATTGATTTTGACAAACCCTTAGGCTTTTCAGGAAGTGAACAAGGATTCAAGATTTTGAAATTGTTAAACTATGATACTATTTCTGACTATGAATTATCAAAGAATCCATCTATTTTGGAAAATTATGATAAAATAATTGTGTTACATAATGAATACATAACCAAAGAAATGTTTGATGCCATAGACAATCATTCCAAGGTGGTCTATCTTTATCCAAACGCATTGTATGCAGAGATCGATGTTGATTTTATTGAAAATAGCATTTCACTTGTTCGTGGACATGGTTATCCTGAATCGGATATAGATAACGGATTTGATTGGGAATTTGATAACACACGCCCATATGAATATGATACAGATTGTAGCGATTGGGAATTTTATGAAATCGATAACGGAATAATGTTGAATTGTTATCCTGAAAACATCATCTTTACTGATTTTGAACTACTCAAAACCATTCGCGATTATTAATGACGATAAAGGGTCAAAAAAACCATTTCAACATTAAATGCCTCAAAGGCTACGGCCATTCTGTTGCAGTAAATGATTATTTTTAGTACCTAGATTTTTTGATTGTTGCTCCTCTCTTTTGTGATCTAGGAGTATTTGTTTTTGCAGTAGATTTGTTGACCTTGCCTTCTTTGGTATTGATTTTACCACTTCGTCTGGCAGATCTGGACATGTCTGCTCTCATTTTTTGTTCTTTTTCTTGTTTTTCCTTTTCTTTGTCAGTTAGTATTTTTCGTGCCATACAGTAATAGTCATTTTATCATACATAAGAGTATCATTGCATATTATGAATAATGTTAATTGTAATGTAATTTTGCATAAGTAATTTGTTTATCTTTTATTATTCAAGAAACCACATACAGGCATTACATTACAAACCAAAGAGTTTTCGTAGTGTAGCACCATACAGTCCGTATACGAACCCAGTACTTTTGAGAACATATCTGAAAACAAATCCCTTATCTGGATTAATGGTATCTTTTGTTTTTTTGTACTCTAGGGATTCATACAGATGATCTGAATCAATATCAAACAAAGCGCATATCTCTTTTACTTCTTGTTTTGTGGTAGATAGTGGTTTGTCTAGTGCAAATAACACATCATCGCATGCCCAAAAATTTGCCTTTATTGCATGAGAAAATGCAGTACTTGGGCTAAATGGCAGTATAATATAGCTCATAAACAGCAACAGCATTGCATTAAATGATGCCTTTACTTTTTCTATAGTTGGAACTATTTTTGGAATTTCTTTTCTAATGTCTTTTCCATACAGGATTACTCCGGTATTTTTTATTCTGTGTAGGAATAATCCAAGTGATGCAATGGTTCTTGTTCCAAGCTCTATTTTGAGGTCTTTTCGAATCTTGAAGCCTTGTAAATCAATTTGCTCTTCAGATACTACATAAAATGGCTGGCCAAACATCATCTTGTTTTCTGTTTTGAATATTAGATCAAGTGCAGGATTGTCTGTCTTTTTGTAAGAGGTACATGTCTCAGATAGTTTAAGATCAAAGGATTCATCAAGGGATAGTAAGGTGTCAGTAAGGAATTTTTCTATTTCTCTGCATTTGTTTTTGTCTTTAATAATTACAATACAGTCAATGTCGGATTTTCCTCGAATCCATTCACCTGTAGTAGCTGAGCCAAACAAAACAAAGGATACTATTTGGTCTGGGTATTGTTGGACTAGCTTAGATACTAGTGCATCCATGAATTCTTTGAGTTTCTTGTTTTGAATTGGCATCAGAGTCACCCTATCAGAGATAATGCATCCTCATAAGCTCTTGCAAATCAACATCCAAATTCTTGTGCCCATGCTTCATCTGCAAATTCGCTAGTATTGCAATACCTGGTCAAAATGTTGGCATGTCCTGCATATAGTAATTCTGAATTTAGTACTATTCCGTCACATACTACCTTGCCTAACATTCTATCATAGACATCATATGGCTGCAAGTCATCTTGGTCTACCATAACTGTCGTACCTACAGGACACAGTTCTGCTGTAAATTGGCTTGCATCATAAAATCCAATCTCATGGCGTTCTGGTGTATTTGTAAGAGACAGTCGAATCTTGTAGCCGCCTTCAAGATAGATTGTATCACCATCAATTATTCTTGTAACCTTTTCAGTCAAACATATCGCATCGCCCTTACACCTAGTATTTTCAATGTCAGAATCTTGCATAGTAGATGTTGTAGGTTCTTGCAAATCTGAAGAGTCTTGATCATTTTGTAGAGTAAAAGCTATTACTGTTAAAATTACAATGATTGGAATTATGATAATCAAAATTTTTTTCATGTAATGTATTCATCATACCATTAATTATTCAAGTTTGGTATGGTTTTAGGCTTGGCACTAGGAAAAAAATTGGCACGAGGTTATAAGCCTGATACGCGTAATTACGGTGAGCAAAAATGGAAAAAACAATACAAAAAAAGCCACCAGTAATTCCGGTAATTGCTTTAATTGCTGGCGGATTAACAGTCATACTAGTACTGACTCTAATGCCTTGGAACATCATTCCAACACAGGTAACTGAAGACGTTACTGTAATTGCAGTAACTGAATATGGTTGTGTTGGAGAATCAGAGCTTGGAGTAAATGTTGTAGTTAGTCCATGTGATGCTGCAGTTGGCGATACAGTAACTGCTACATTTAATGTGCCAGCAATGCTTCAAAACGGATACTATGACAGAATAGAGGCAAAACTAGCAATAGTTGAGCCTTAGACTTTTTTTTAATTTAACTCGATATGTTTAAGTTTCAAGTTTATCGAGAACATTCATGAATTTCAATTGTGTTTTTGAATCCTGCGATTACAAACGCAATGACATAACCGAAGAAGAATTTCTAAAACATTTGCAAGAGCAACATCATCAAGAAATTATAGATACATCAAAAAAAGAGAACATGCCAGTCAAAATGGTAGAGATGATGACAGTATCAAATTCTAAGGTATTCATTAATTCGTAGGTTCTTGGAATTACTCACTGAAATGAAGTGACCGTAGCCTTTGAGGAACTTAACATTGAAATGATTGGTTTTATCTTTAGTGTCATAGAATCATGTCCATTAATTGTGCAGACTGTAATTGTACTCCGCAAGAATGTAGAGAGTCAAAATCCCCTAAAGAATGTCCAAATTGTACTTGGGATGAATGCTGTTGTTGGAAAACCATTAACAAATCATAATTTCTGTTATGATTTTAAATACTCTCCAACAAACCAACCCTGATCATAATCCAAGTCATAGTGAAAATTTGTTTTAATCACTTTGTACTTCAGTTTTCTTTTTATTGAATTTGTTGTATCC
>CAYWRD010000148.1:0-3419 GCA_964460675.1 uncultured Nitrosopumilaceae archaeon | reverse complement strand
TAATGGGCTTGCTTAGTGTCATTTTTGAGAAAACAACCCCGCAATTTTCACAGATTGTAAGATCATTTAATGCCATTTTTTCATTCCAAAAGGTGAATGAATCTGCCCTTTTTTCAAATGGGTTCTTTCATGCTCTATTACTTGACCATAAGTTTCCATACTTCCTTCCCATTTGAATTTGCAAGAACTGCAGTTATACTTTATCTTGGTCACCGTTTTGTTTTTGTTCTGTTTTGTCTTGATTGATTTTACAAGAACCAAATCTTAGTTTTTGAATTATTTTTTCTAACATGTTATAGTAGTGTTGTTCTAAGTAATAAACCAGCAATAATATTGTAAATTCACATGCATTTATAGGGTAGAACAGACATTATAATGCAGAATGATTTTTTGTGATTTTGCACATAGTAATTTTGTATCGAGTCTAACTAGGCTCAATTTATGAAAAAACAAAATTTGTATTTTCAGCTGGTGTGCAGTTGTTAGCTAGTACAATAATTTCTGCATATTTACTTGTTAATTGCGATAAAGAAAAGAAAAACCAAGTTCTAAATGACATACAACAAATAGATCAAGTAAAAGAAATTCAAAAGACAGTTGGAGTGTATGATATTATAGCAAAGATAGAATCAGATGCTTTGGAATATCTAGACAAGCTTCTCTCTGAAAGAATACGATCAATACCAAACATTCGAAGCGTTATGATGTTGCATTGTAAAGGGGATATGGAATAATCATGCCTTTTTTGAATTCAGAATTTCGCAATAGCAGATCTTCACTTGTTGTGTTTGGATGTACAATATTGGTATTGACAACTTTGTTTGTTTTCTTTGGATTAGAGCGATGATAATCAGTAATAGCACAAGAATTTGTGCATTTTAAGAGTAATTTTGTCTCTGTCAATGATTATTCTTTGAAAACATAGGCAAAATGACAATTTTTGAGCCTTGTTATATCAAAATTATTGTCTTAAGTATGAGTAGCAGGTATAGTATAGTATGGCTTTTAGAAAATGTGTTCATTGCAATAGGGAATATGAGAGTCTTTTTGATACCCCTACATGCTCTTCAAATTGTGCAAATGAGATATCTGCAAACGAGGTAAAACGTGAACAGTAGCTTCCCGCCAAACATTACTTCTACTCCTGTCCCATTATTGGCAGCACTAAAAAACTACAACCTTCCAGATTTTATCTTAAAGCTGGTAGCAAAGGAATGCAAATCTGATCTATCAGAAAAAGGACGATTAGACAAAAAGCTAGACAGTATGAATAATGAGGCAATTGAGTTATTGTATAAGATTTTTGTAGACTGCGATGAGCATGAATCTGGAAAGTATGCTAGATATCGATTCTACTCTTATGTCTCAAGCATGTATCATAAATGTGAAGTACTTTTAGATGAAAAAATAAAAGGAAAGTCTGGAAAAACATACCAAATTCCTGTGGCAATAAAAGAAAACGGAATGTATATTGCAGTTGCATTTAACAAATTTTCCCAAATACCAGTAACAAAACAAGAAATTAAAAAATTCCACAACACAGTACATGATCTAAGACAAGGAGATTTGGGAACTCAATTGACTGATGCTACATTTTGTTCTAGTATGGGATTTTCAGATAATGCCATTCGTGAGCTTGAAGAATACAAAATAAAACAATCTGATGATTTTGAAACAGAAATTAAATTCAAACTCGCCGCTTATGAGAATCGTATTTATTCATTAGTAAAATGTTAATTACGTAGTAGGATGTTTTTGTTTTACTCTTAATAACTAGTAAAACCAATACTATATCATGACAAAGGAATTGAATTTAATTCTAAACCAGATAAACGATGAGCTTTCAAATCAGATTGCTTTGGCCAAAAACTCCGATGAAAAAATAAATTTGCAAAAATTAGTAGAAAAGTCAAATACTCTAAATGATGCAATTGATTCTTCTAAAATATCTGATGAAAACAAGTCAATGATTCAAAAGTTCTCATCTACTCTGGTACGTACTAATCCTACTGCTAAGGGCCTGAGATATGAAAAGCAGGACCTTGAAAGAGTACTAGCTAATTTAAACGATAATTGAATTATTTAGAAAATAGGAAAACAAGTCTATCATTCATTGCATGGCGGCAAACTACCGTGCTCTGATTTGTATTGCTCTAAAAGCTCGTTTTGCTTTTGCTCAGGATTTTCTATGAATAGTTTCTGATATGAGTGACATTTTTGTTTGCATTCGTCTCCCTCAAAGCTAGAATCTAGATCTTTTGTGAATCGTTCCTGTAGATTTTGGGCATGCCCAATATACAATACGTTGAATTTTCTATCATACAAAACATAAACTGCAGCCTTGGGCTTTACGAATCTGGCACTGTCTATCCATAGCTGTACCTTTTCATCTAGAATCTCCATGGTATCGACTGTCTGGTTTTACTCATTAAGGTTTCCTGCAATGCAAAACCTCATTTTTATAGTATAATTTACTGCCAAACCGTATGGGACTAGTCTATACAACGCAATACATCGATTTTGAATCAGAAGACTGGAAACAAATCAAAAACAATCCACCAGAGTTTGAGTCCAAAAAAGAAGGCGTATCACTTGAGATCCCTGATGTAAACCAAAAACTATACAAGCTAAAATTCAAGCAAGGAGCAGTAGTAAAGTGTTTTAGAGTTACTGGAAAGTTCAGACTGACATGGGATGATGAATTTTTAATTGAAAAGATCTAAGGAAAATTGACTATTCGGGCAGTTTTATCATGGCATGTACACTTGCAAAAGTTGTAAAAATCCCCATCATGAGCCGATGAGCAATCCTCGCATCCTGTTCCGTCTGCCATTTGCAATATGTCTTGGAATCAAGTATTTTTAGATTTTGATTTTGACTAAACGAATAAAAATCACACATAATGATTGTATGTGATGTCTCTCAAAGATCAAGCAAAACAAGCATTTGATAATTTTGATAATACCAGTACAGATGATTTCTTAGATATCTTACAGCAAATACAAACAAAACTAACAAACAATCTCACAAAAGAGTATCTTCAAGAAAAGATTCTGGCACTAAAGGCTACAAAATCAGAAGATGAAAAAAGAAAACTTTGTCAAAAACTAAAACCATACCTTGATTGGTATGTTCAAGGAAATTAGTCTGTTTGAAATATTTTGGACTTTGCCTCTTTGATTAGTGGCAAATCATCTTTGATTTTAGGCAGGTCTCCTACCAATTTCAAGTAGTATTCGTGGCCAGTATTTTGTGCCTTTTGAATGTCAGATTCATAACACATCAATGATTTTTCAAAAAACTTCAAGTCATCTCGTAGTGACTCTATTGGCTGTTTCTCAGAAAGACAGTCCTCTAGTCTGGTGATTGCTTGCTCGACTTTAGGATACGTCTTCATTGCCTCTTGTTCTAGAATGGAG
>CAYWRD010000147.1:0-3446 GCA_964460675.1 uncultured Nitrosopumilaceae archaeon | reverse complement strand
TCTCGACGAAGAAGTCGGTGGCCTCGTTCTCCACCGAGTTGTTCACCGCCGGCGATCCCGCGGGGAACTGGCGGCCGGTGACCTGCTCGAAGTGGGAGATCTCGTCGAACCACTGGACGCCGACGGTCGTCTCCGAGCGGACGTCCCGGGAGAGAGGCAGGGAGAGCTGCGAGGTCCCCTCCAGGGTGATGGTCCGGTCCAGGCGGCTTCCCTTCTCGACCGATCCCTCCGAGAGGGAGCCGAAGGGCCGGGTCGGGTCCACCGGGACGATCTCCACCGAGCGGGTGACGCCTTCGTCGTAGCCCACCGTCACCTGATTCACGAGCTGCTCGATGGGGCGCCAGGACAACGTGCCGCTCCCGATGAACCGCTCCAGCTGCTCCTCGTTGATCTGGGTGAAGATCTCGTCGAAGGTGTTGCCGAAGAAGAAGGGCTTCTCGGCGTCACACGCGAACTCCCCGTCCAGGGCGTCGCCGTTGGTGACGGCGGCCAGGGGCTCGCCGGTGGCCCGGGCCGCCTCGAAGGCCAGGAAGCACGTCTCCACCGGGGCGCCGCCGGTGTTCGGATCCGGCCGGGTGAAGGGCCCCCACCACGGGGATCCCAGCGCCACGCTGGAGATGCCGAACAGGTTGTTGTCGTTCTCCGGCAGGTTGGTGAAGCGGCTCACGAAGTTGGTGGAGACGGAGATGTCCACCTTGTCGCTCGGGTCGATGTTGAAGTTGCCCCGGGCGCTGTAGGCGTCCATAGCGTTCTGGGGCATGTTGCCCTCGTTGTTCCGGATCCTGCCCGAGAGGAAGTACGAGAGCCCCTCCGTGCCGCCGCGGACGTTGGCCGAGTACGACTGGAGGTGGCCGCTGCGGAAGGGATCGCCGAAGCGGGTTCCCTCCAGGAGCGACTGCACGTAGACGGTGTCCTTGGCCCCCGGCACGCCCAGGAACCCGAACACCGGACTGCCGGGGTTGAAGGCCATGGACCACCAGTCGGTGACGTCGTAGTTGGTGCCCTGCTCCACCCGGAACTGGTAGCGCGTGGGCTGGCCGGCCAGGCCCTGCTTGGTGGTGATGCGGATCACCCCCGCGGAAGCCTCGGTGCCGTAGAGGGTGGCCGCCGCGGGCCCCTTGATCACCTCCACGCTCTCGATGTCCTCGGGGTTCAGGTCGTCCAGCCGGCTGGTGCTCTGGCCGCCGACGTCGATCCCGCCCCCGTCGTCCACCTCGTTGTCGTTGTTGATCCGGGCGCCGTCCACGTAGACGATGGGCGTCTGCGACAGGCCCAGGCTGCTGTTGCCCCGGATCTTGAGGACGGAGGCCGCCCCGATGGAGCCGGAGGCCTGCTGGATGGTGACCCCCGGGCTGTTGCCCTGCAGCAGCGTGGAGAGCGTCTGGGGGTTCTGGTTGGCCACGGTCTCGGACGCGTCGATGGTGGTGATGGCGTTGCCCAGCTCCCGCCGCTGCCGCCGGCCGGTGGCGGTCACCACCACCTCCTGCAGCGCCACCGCCGAGATGGGCAGCTCGAAGTCGACCGTGGACGTCTCTCCCGCCCGGACCGTCGTCGACCGGGTGACCTGCCGGTACCCGATGAGGCGCGCCCGGACCTGTACCTGGCCGGCGGGCACTCCCGTGATGCGGTACGTGCCGTCCTGCTGGGTGAGCACGCCCAGGTCGGTGTCCGGGATGAACACCTGGACGCCCTGCAGGGGCTGGGCGTTCGAGGCGTCGACCACCCGGCCCCCCACGGCGCCCTCCTGGCCGTGGGCCGGGCCCGTGGCCGTCAACCACCCCAGGAGGGCCGCGGCCATGGTCGCGAGCGATCGATTCGTCACGTCAAACCGGGGCTCTCGCATGTCTCACCTCCTTGGTTCGGCCAGCCCGGAAGCACCCGATGGCCTCCGCTGTCGCCGCGACGCCGACGGGACGCCGTCGGTGTCACGTCTCTGACGTACCGTTTTCCACGTACATGGGTTGCGGGTCGTAGGCAGAAGACTTCGAGCTCGGGACCTCGGGTCGGGTTCGCTCGATCCCCGCCGTGGGCTCTTCGAGCACCGGGGTCGCGGGGAACTGCGAGGGTCGCCGCCGGGGCGCCCGCCCCCGGAGAGCGGCATCGGACCGTCCGCCGTCGGGGCACCCGAGGACGGCGAACGAGGGGGTCCGTCCGCTCGTGCGCGTGAAGGGAGGGCCGGGCCCGGGCCCACGTCTCCAGGGCGGTGCGGAGGAAGCGCTCCGCCAGCGCCCGTTGCACCATCGAGGCCCGATCCGGGGGGGCTCAGCTTCGCATCCTCGTCTGGAGGTTCGCGTGGGCCTGCGTCGGCCCAGGGATCCGTGACTCGACGATCACTCCAGCTTCACTCGTCGCAGGCCCGTGAAGACCCCCTCCCCGAACGACGAGTGCAGGCATCACACCTACCTCGCCGTCGCCACGTCCGCAAGACCGGGCCGCCGAGGCGCTCGCGGGTGGAGGGGATACGCGGGTCCAGGCGGGGGACGCGCCTCGCAGGCGAGGTTCGGGAGGCCGAGGGCTACCGGCTCCGTCCCTCCGGCGTCACGGCTCGATCCGGCTGTACTCGGCGATCGCGAACTCGAACCACTCGTCGTCCGGCCCGAGGATCAGCGACCGCATGACGAAGTGGTCGTCGTCCTCGACCTCGATGATCTCGCGGTAACGCGCCGTCCTCGTGGCGTCTCCCATGACCGGACCCTCGGTGGCCAGCGTGAGAGCCCGGCCCGCCTCGTCGAGCTCTCCCGTGTACTGCCACAGATGCGTCTGCATCGAGCTGATCCACGTGCCCACGAAGCGCTCCTCGCCGGGGTCGTAGCCCAGCGTGAGGATCGAGCTCACGTCGTGCCCGCCCGGCGTCGTCCCGTCGTTCTCCGCCACCAGCCACTGGCCGCCGAGCATGCGGACGACCGCCCGGGCCTCGGTGCGGAGCGGGTCCTGCCCCGAACCCGGGATCGCCTCGGCCACGACGGACCACTCGCCGGTCAGCCTCCGGAGGAAGTCCCCGGGCTCCCCGGACGGCGGGGCGCCCTCCTGTCCCACCAGGGGACCGGTCGGACCGAGCGCCGCCAGCACCACGGCCGCCGCCGAGGCGACGACCGCCGCGGGGAGCGCCGCCGCCTGGTCCGGGGATCGGGAGGGCGCGCCGCGCCGCGTCGCGGACCCGGCCTCCGTGCCGTCGCGCGCGGCCCGCGTTCCCGCGCGGCCGGCGGTCACGCGTCCCCCCGTTCGGCGATCTGGATCAGGTTGCCGCAGGTGTCGTCGAAGACGGCCATCGTGACACTCCCCATCTGCGTGGGCTCCAGCGTGAACCGGACGCCCCGCTCCCGCAGACGCTCGTACTCGGCCCGCACGTCGTCGACGCCGAAGGAGGCGAAGGGGATGCCGTCGGCCATCAGGGCGTCCCGGAACGGTCCCACGGCGGGGTGGCCGTCGGGCTCCAGGAGGAGCTC
>CAYWRD010000146.1:0-3469 GCA_964460675.1 uncultured Nitrosopumilaceae archaeon | reverse complement strand
AAATGGTAGGCTTAGGAAGAAAACGCCTAAAGGTATCAAGAAGAATTGAGAACCTCCCCATGCAGAAATAGAAAATGAAAGAATGATTCCTCCTCCTACAAGTTTAATGAATGAGATTTTTTTATTTTGAGATTTTATACCGCTAAGAAAAAGATAGACTGCAATTAAACCATAAAAAAGACCTAAAGGTTCTGATTTGAACCATCCAATTGTACCTCTTACTATTACTGGTATAGAGATTGCAAACAAAAGGGATGCAAATAATCCAGCAGTGGTTCCATACAAAGTTCGCACAAGTGCAAAAACTACAATTGCAGTAAGAGAGCCAACCACTGCTGGAAAAAGAATTGTGAATTCATATAGTTCTCCTCCACCACCAAACAACCAATAAGATATTGCAGTAGTCATATGCAACATTACTTGAGAAGTTTGTGAAACGTCTCTTCCATGTGGATACCAGCTTAAATTATCATTCCATTTGAAATATTCATCAATTCCATTTTCTATAATGAAATTGGTTGCTCTATAATTAAAGAAAGGATCAAACTCGTTTAATTGGAAGCCGAAATCTGCTGGTTGAGATCTTATCAAAAATGAAATGCTAAAGGACAGTACCAGTACGCCTATAATTAAAAGGTGTTTTCGAGTAAACTTTGTTTTTACCGAAACTGGATTCTCAAGACTCAATGAAATTGTAACAAGGTTATGTGTTTATTACTTTTGGCATCAAAACCTAGGGGGCAAACTTTCCCTCTAATTTAGCTTCTTCAATCACATGACCTTTAATTGCAGATTCTAGCTCTGTTTTGGTGGTTCCTTTTTTCAGTTCCAGTTCTGAGTCCAAAGCATAGAGCTTGAAGACATAGGTATGCTCTTTATCGGGTGGAGCAGGCCCACCATAACCAACCTGATCAAAGTCAGTTTTTCCCTCCAAGGAGTTTTGTGGGATTTGACCTTCTGGGATTTCAGTAGTATCGGGAGTAATATTCCATAGAAGCCAGTGTACCCAAACTTTACCGGCAGGTTTTATCGCATCAGGATCGTCCATGATCAGTGCCAATGATTTAGTATTTTCTGGAATCCCGCTAATTTTCAAGGGAGGGCTAATATTTTCAGTTTTGTAGCCATGTTTTCTTGGAATTGCTTGTCCATTAGAGAAAGCAGTAGATTCTAACTTTAGACTAGTCATAATATGTTGTTGGAAAACAGAGAAGTTAAATTTTTCTAAGATTCTAAAATGATTTTGTTTTTTGACAGAGTCAAAATAGAACCATTAATCTTCTTAATCTTTTGTTTTAGTTTCTTGTCTAATGTACCAACAATACCACCATTTTTTGTTACAAATTTGAGAATTTCCATATCTGCGTAACTACCATCAATGTCAATTATTTTAAATTTTTTTATATAATCAAGAGTACGGGATACATCGTCGTGTTTTAATTTATTTTTTTGAAGTTTCTTTAATTCATGTAAGACAACTTTAGGTACAACAAAGTCAATTTGTCCAATTTCTTGATTCAGCAAATCTAAATTTTTGATTCTTTTTGTTGCAAGATAAATTAAGAAATTAGTATCGCAAATTACATCAACCAACTGTTCCAGCACCAATCAAACGCCATCTTTCAGCAATCCGCCTACTAATTGCTACATTTTCATTTTTAAAAATGCAAGTAGGTCGTCGTAATTCGATTTCAACGTTTTTTGCCTTTACTTTGGTTACCTTTCCCAAAACAGGAGCTGTTCCAATGTTGAGTCTTAACATTTCACCATTGGTAATAGGAGTTACCTTGACTTCCTCAGTTGTTCCAACAGCCGAATCAAACAAATTGACTTCAATTTTAAGACGAGTAGAATTTTCAGGCAGAGAACCAGGTTTGCCAATTACTGAACCAACAAAGGAATCACTTCTAGTCATTGAGGGATCCAGTTTTGTTCCAATTGCAACCAAACCCCCTGGTCTAATGGAATCTACTGTTCCTGCAGTTGTTCCAAGAGAAACTATTTGAGTTGTTATTGGAGTATACGTCTTTTTTTTCTCATCAAGTAATCCCGGTTTGATTTCAATCTCGTCGCCTACCTTAAAGACTCCCTGCGTTAGACTACCACCAATTACACCTCCCTTGATGTCTTTTAGTTTGATTCCTGGTTTGTTTACATCAAATGAACGTAACACATGCATTACAGGATCTTTTGACAAATCTCTTTCAGGAGTTTTTATTGTAGATTCTATTGCGCCAATAAGTGCATCA
Source organism: uncultured Nitrosopumilaceae archaeon (assembly GCA_964460675.1). GTDB lineage: Archaea > Thermoproteota > Nitrososphaeria > Nitrososphaerales > Nitrosopumilaceae > CAYWRD01. The sequence goes on along the minus strand of CAYWRD010000146.1, from coordinate 1,220 downwards.
ATATTTAGATTCGACTGAGCAGAAATAGGAATTATAGGAGATTTGGATGCATTAGTATCTTTAACAAATTTTGAAACATCCTGATAGTTTGAAAGGGCATCTTCATACGAAATAAGATCTACTTTGTTTTGCGCAATCACAATTTGCGTTATTCCCAATGTCTGAAGAGCAAGCAAGTGCTCTTTTGTTTGTGGTTTTGGGACTTTCTCATTTGCAGCAACTAATAGTAAAGCTCCATCCATCAGAGCAGAGCCAGACAACATGTTTGCCATAAGACTTTCGTGTCCTGGGCTATCCACAAAACTTACAACTCTGGAAAGCTCACTTTCTTTTCCACAGTTGTTGCATTTAGGAGTGGTAGAATATCCTAATGGTTCCTTACATTTTTTGCATTTGTAAAATGCAGCATCAGAGTAACCTACCCTAATAGTAATACCACGCTTTAGTTCTTGGCTGTGAACACTAGTCCACGTTCCAGTCAAGGCTTGAATCAGTGTAGTTTTTCCATGATCGACGTGGCCTGCAGTTCCAATATTTACACAAGGTTGGTAACCATACTTTTCAACATACCAATCAGGGAGTGTTTCACGCCAGTGCATTAGTCAAAATGAAAAAGTGTTATATGTTAAGCTATTCTTTTTTCTCTTCTTTCTTTTCTTCGCTAGATTCTGCTTTTTCTTCTGCAGGTGCCTCTTCTTCTGGTAATTGTCCATCAAATCTACAGTTAACTTGATAAGTTTCTTCTGAAATTGTATTTCCTCTCATTAATTTTCTGACTCGTTGACCTAATTCAGCAGCTTGTAGTCCTACACCTTTAGATAACAATACGTACTTCCGAGTTCCTCCATGAATATCTGATCGCATAGGGACCCCAGACTTGTCGCTTCCACCTGTAACCTTTAGTTTGCCGCTCAAACCAACAATTGCAGCGTCAGTCTCATCTCCAATCTTTAATCCCAATAATTGATTTCCGTCTGTATCTTTTAGTTCCTTTGTGATTGATTTTCCCTTAATGTCTGATACGGTTAATTTGAAATTAGTCAAGTATCCCAAAAAAAATCTGAACGACTAATTAACCTTTGGACATTATTTTTAAGCCATTCTGAATAATTTTACTAGTGACACAAGACATCAAATGTCCCAGATGTGATAAAAAGATGGTAGACATGCAATCTTGTCATATGTTCTGTCCTAATTGTGGTGCTCATTTGGATTGCTCA
>CAYWRD010000145.1:0-3478 GCA_964460675.1 uncultured Nitrosopumilaceae archaeon | reverse complement strand
TATAAGAAAAACATCCTAATTCGTGTACCAGAGGAACAAGCATCCTACATAACAAAAACAGGAAAAATAATTCCCATAATAAAACAAATTGTAAAAGATTATGAAAAAGAGAATATCATAATTCTTTCTCGTTATGCTGATCAAACTAAAAGACTAAAGAAAGATTTCGGAAAAAAAGCCAAAGTATTAGATATGAAATTTGATGGAAGAGTGCTACTTAAGAATTCAGATGTGTTTATTGGTTCTGGAGGGACGATGACAGCAGAGGCTGCATTGATGGGCGTTCCAACTGTTTCTTATAATGCAGTGCCAAACAGGATAGAGGAATTTCTTGTAAGACAAAAACTTGCAAGGCGCCAAACAGATCCAAAAAAAGTTTCTAAAGATATCCTAGACTTGTTGAAAAAACCTAGAAAAACTTTTGTTAATAGATCAAAAATAATTCTAAAATCAATGGATGATCCTTTCAAAAAACTAAAGCCACTTTTGTAAAAGCAATTTTTTTTAAAAAAATAGAAAGTATCATTAAGGGATATAGGCTCTTCGAGTTTAGCAGCCCGGTAGTGTAGCGGTCAAGCATAGGGGCCTTTGGAGCCCTTGACCCCAGTTCGAGTCTGGGCCGGGCTACTATCATTATGATATCTAGGCAACAAGCATATAGTATAGTAGATTTTAAAAAATCAAACAATGACTGACGTTATTTTAGGAATGGGTGAAGTAGGCTCTACTATTTACGAACTCCTAACTGAGAGGGGAATAAAGTGTGTAGGAATAGATTCTGATCAGTCCAAATCAAGAAACTACACTGATGACTCCGAAATAGAAAACCAAGAATTTTTGCACGTTTGTTTGCCTGGAGAACTAGATGAATTTGAAAAAGTGTCATTAAATAGAGTCAAGAGTTTGAAAAACTTGAAAGGCGTAATTGTTCATTCAACTGTAAAGCCTGGAACCACAAAAAAAATTCAAAATAACACAAAGTTGCCAGTATTTTATTCTCCTGTAAGGGGAGTACACAGAAGATTTCTGGAGGATATGAAAAGATATACAAAATTTATTGCAACAGATTTAGATGAAATTAAAGATGAAATTAAATCAGAAATTGAAAAACGTTTTCAAAAGATACAGTGGATGACAAGCATTAAAACTGCAGAAATGGCAAAAATTCTAGTTGATACTACCTATTATGGATGGTTGATAAACTACGCACAGATAACAAAAATGATTTGCGATAAAGAAGGCATAGATTATGATGAAATGTGGAAATTTGCCGATGAAATACATGAATTCTTAGGAAATAGACCAAAGATGTATCCTGGAATAATAGGAGGTCACTGTGTTATTCCAAACCTAAAGCTAATCGATTATGAACAATTAGACATTGTAAGAAAGATAAACACCCTTTTTGAAGAATTTACCAAAAAAGACTAGAAATCCAGTTTTGTTAAGAGTTTACTTGCAATCACAAACAGAAAAGAGGCTATCAAAACCAAAACACCCATTTCTAGTATTACAAGATCAGTGATCTGAGAAAAAATTCCTGCTCTTATGATATCGACCAAGTAAGTTAGTGGATTTAGATAAAAGGCAGTAGACAGAGGTTCTGGTGCGCCATCTGCGGGATAGAATGCAGTGCTTACAAACGCAAAGAACAAAAATACAGTATTAATAATTACGTTGAATCCCTCACTAGACTGTAAACGAGTAGAAATTATCGATGCGATTGAACCAAACAAAACCGAGCCAGTTATTGCAGAAAAAACAATTAAAGGAATAGTCAAAATAGAAAATTCAATCGAATCAAAAAATACAGGATAGCCAACTAAGACTATCAATGAAGCACTAACAAGACCTACAATTCCAATGGTGCAGATATTACTGAGAACATATTGAGCTCTAGTAAAAGGACCAGACATAATTTGCTCAAACATGCCGTATTTTCTATCATTCCATATTATTATTCCAGAAATCAGAGTGCTGTTCATTATGTTAAAGCCTATCATTCCAGTTGCAAGGTATGTAGGATAATCAAGGCTTTTTGAAACAAATGGAACTTCTTGGATTAATGAGCTGTATGCAAAACCTGCAACAAATATGTAAATTACAGGAAAGATTATCTGCCATATCAAGAATCCCGGATTAAGCGAGATTGTAAGGTTTCTGTTTACAAGCCTAATTAGTGGATGCATTTGTTTCCACCATTTTTAAAAATATTTCTTCTAAATTAGTTGGAATAACAGTAATGTCTTCTATTTCAATATCATTTTCGTTTAGTATTTTTAGGATTTTTTGTAAAATTAGCTCAGTTTGTTGTGTATACACCGTGATGGTTCGTCTGTTTTTAAAATCAATTTCACATTCCTTAAAATCTGAAAAAATGTTAGAAAGATTTTCTGAATTTACAACGTGAATCTTTATTGTCTTTTCTTTTCCAAATTTATTTTTCAGTGAGTCTGGAGAATCAACTGTTAGAATTTTCCCTTTATCGATAATTGCAACTTTATTGCAAAGATATTCTGCTTCACTTAGTATGTGAGTAGTGTAAAAAATTGTAAGTCCTGCTTTTACCTTATTTTTTAAAAAATCAAAGAGTTTACGTCTGGCATTTGGATCTAATCCAACTGTAGGCTCGTCTAAAAAAAGCAAGTCCATGTCATGCATAAATTCACGTGCTACTTGTACGCGTCTTCGCTGACCTATGGATAGGTCTTCATTTCTTCTTTTTCTTATTTCTTGTAGATTAAATGCCACGAGTAGTTCTTCCATCCGTTTTTTTCTCTTATTTTTTGTAACATCCCACATCATACCATATTTTTCAAGTGATTTTTCAACAGTAAGAGTCGGTTCATAGCTAGGTTGTTGCAAAACAACTCCTATTCGTTTTCGTACTGATATGGGATCTTTTATAGCATCTATTCCAAGTATTTCCAAGGAACCATCAGATGGAGGTATAAGTGCGGTTAGCAGTTTTATGGTAGTAGACTTTCCAGCCCCATTAGGACCTAAAAATCCAAAAATCTGACCAGATTCAATGGACAAGTCGATCTTATTTACTGCAGTGATGGAATCATACATCTTTGATAGATTTTTAGAAACAATACAATTCACGAATCATTCTGCGATCTTCTTACTAATGTAGCTAATGAAATTTTTATTAATACACACAATCATAACAAAATGATTTGTCTGAATTTGAAGGTCTTTTGCAAAAACTACTTGAAAAAAAGCCAGAACTATCCAAGCAGGACGTAGAAGAGCAAATTCGACAAAAAAAAGAAAAGATCGGTGCAGGTTACTTAACGGATCAAGGCGCACTTTTCCTTATTGCTGCAGATTATGGGGTATCATTGTCTGAACCAACAAAGCTCGAAATGGAGCTTAAAGATCTCTATGCTGGTGCAAAAGAGATCTCTCTTCAAAGCCGAGTCCTAAACATGTCTCCTGCAAAACAATACTCTAGAAAGGATGGTTCACCATT
>CAYWRD010000144.1:0-3488 GCA_964460675.1 uncultured Nitrosopumilaceae archaeon | reverse complement strand
CCGACATCCGGCCGATGGCGATGCCCTCGAAGAACAGGCCGGCGTCCCCACCCAACGCCTCGGAAGCTGGTCAACCCGTGCCGGGTGGGTATACTCAGAGGGAGACCCGCAACGAGGAGATCCGCATGGCATCGATGGCACGAGCTCTGACCGGCGAGAACCTGACGTTCGATCTGGGGATGCAGATCGCCGAGCTGAGGAGGGACGACGGGTATCTTCGGAGTGGGCGAGTCGGACGCACGCTCGTAAAGGCGGGCTCCTTCCGCCTGACTCTGACGGTGATCGCCGAAGGCGTCGAGATCGGGACCCACCACGCCGTCTCCCCCATGACCCTTCAGCCGGTGGAGGGACGGCTGCGGTATCGGGTCGGGGACGACGAGTTCCAGATCGGCGAGGGGGAGGTCCTCTTCTTCGGCCCGGGCCACGCCCAGGACATCCGCGCCCTGGAGGACACGGCGCTGCTTCTGACCATCTCCACCGAAGGCACGGACGACGCTTCCGACTAGAAGGCTGTTCAAGCCTTCCAGGGGCTTTCGGACCCCCCGTCGCGGAACACGCATGGCGCTCCGGGGTCGCCGAGACTCCATCGTATTTCTTCGGAAGATCAGATGCGGAGCGACATATGGAGCGGAAGGCATCGGCTACGTGGTGGGGCACCCTGAAGGACGGTCGGGGCGAGCTCAGCTCGGAGAGCGGCGCCCTGGCGTCCACGCCCTACTCGGTCCCGACACGATTCGGCGACGAGAAGGGCTCCAACCCCGAGGAGCTCATCGGGGCGGCGCACGCGGGATGCTTCTCCATGGCGCTCTCCGGGACCCTCGAAGACCAGGGGCTGGACCCCAAGCGGATCGACACCGAGGCGGCGGTACGTCTGGAGAAGGGAGAGGAGGGATACTCCATCACCCGAGTACGCCTCTCGACCCGGGTCGAGGCTCCCGGGGCCGATCCGGAGGCCTTCGAGAGGGCGGCGAACGAGGCGAAGAGGGGATGCCCGGTGAGCAGGGCGCTGGACGTAGAGATCGAGCTCTCCGCGACCCTCGTCCAGTGAGCCCGACACCGGTGCGCGGAGAGGTCCACGAAGGACCGCGGATCCCGTCCGAATGCCGTCGTCGGACGCCTGTTGAGACGTGCCCTGTCCGGCTGCATTCCGTTCAGGTGCGCTGAAGCCCCCACCCGGTTCCCACAGGCTGCCAGGTGAACGAATCCATCGTCATAGGGCTGGTCGCCGTGGCCGTCCTGGGAGGCGCGGCCCAATGGCTGGGATGGCGGCTCCGCCTCCCGGCGATCCTGTTGCTCCTGATCTTCGGCGTCGCCGCAGGGCCCGAGGGGCTGGGCCTGGTGCCTACCGACGCGATGTTCGGAGACCTCCTGCTCCCCTTCGTCGCCCTCTCGGTGGCGATCCTCCTGTTCGAGGGAGCGCTGACGCTGAACTTCCCCGAGCTGGGGGAGCGGCTGGGGGTCGTGGCCCGGCTGGTCACGGTGGGGACGACGGTGACGTGGTTCCTCGGCGCCCTCGGCGCCCACTACGTCCTGGACCTCTCGTGGTCGCTGGCCATCCTGGTGGGCGCGATCCTCACGGTGACGGGCCCCACCGTGGTCATCCCCCTTCTGCGGCAGATCCGGCCCAGAGGACCGGGCGGAGAGGTTCTGAAGTGGGAGGGGATCCTCATCGATCCCATCGGCGCGGTCCTGGCCGTCCTCGTGTTCGAGGCCCTGGTGGACGGTGGATTCATGCCCGCGGTGACGGGCATCGGGAAGACCCTGGTCTCCGGCCTGATCTTCGGTGTCGTGCCGGCGTGGATCCTCACCGTCTGCCTGGCTCGTTACTGGATCCCGGACCACCTGCACAGCGCCTCGGCGCTGGCGCTGGCACTCCTGGGCTATGCGCTGGCGAACACCGCGCAGCACGAGGCGGGCCTGATGGCCGTGACGGTCATGGGCGTCACGTTGGCCAACCAGAGGAGGGTCGACCTGAGCCACATCATGGAGTTCAAGGAGAACCTCCAGGTCCTCCTGATCTCGGCGCTCTTCATCCTTCTCGCGGCCCGCATGCGGTGGGAGGACCTGCAGCAGATCGGCCTTCCCGAGTTCGCCTTCCTGGGCCTCCTGATCGTCCTCGTCCGACCGGTCAGCGTAGCGCTCTCCACCACGGGTAGCAGCCTCCCGACGACGGACCGCCTCTTCGTAGCGGCCATGGCGCCGCGGGGGGTCGTCGCCGCCGCCGTCACCGCCATCTTCGCCCTCCGACTCGAGGCGGAGGGCTTCGCCGGGGCCGAGCGGCTGGTACCCATCGTCTTCTTCGTCATCGCCGGGACGGTGGCCATCTACGGACTCCTGGGACGCCCCCTGGCGCACAGGCTCGGCGTGGCCGACCGGACGCCCAACGGAATCCTGATGATCGGAGCGCATCCGTCCGCCCGAGCGCTGGCGCGGACGCTCCGCGAGCTGGACGTCCCCGTGCTCCTCGTCGACACCAACGCCCGCCACGTGAGCGAGGCGCGTCTCGAGGGGCTCCCGGTGTACCACGGGAGCGCTCTCAGCGATCAGGCCGACGAGGAGCTCGAGCTGCCCGGGATCGGGAAGATCTTCGGCCTCACCGCCAACGACGAGGTCAACGCCCTCTCGGCCAAGCACTTCCTCCACCTCTTCGGCCGGGAGAACCTCTTCCAGCTCGCCACCGCCCGGAAGGCCGCCGAGGGATCGGCGGAGCTCGGCTCGGAGCTCCGGGCCCGGGCGCTGTTCGGTGAGGACATGACCTTCGACGAGCTCCAGAAGCGCTTTCGTGGGGGTCAGGAGTTCAAGGCGACGCCGCTCACCGAGGAGTTCGGCTTCGACGAATGGCGAGAGGAGAACGGCCCGGACGCGCTTCCCATCCTGGCCCTCGACGAGGACGGCGGCGTGAGGGTCTCGACCCGCGACAAGCCCCTCGAGCCGGAGCCCGGCGACACCCTGCTGGCGCTTACGCAACCGACGAGGGTCACGGCGCCGGATCGAGAGGCACCGGGCCGACGAGCTCACCCGACGAAGGGGTGATTCCCCATCACCCTCCCAAGCGGAGTCGGCCCTCGTTCCGGCGTGCCCACTCCAGGAGGAGGGTCGTGACCCGTCCGTAGCTCTCGATCCCTCCCGGGACGCCGTGGGCGCGGAGGTAGGCGTCGTTGGTCGCTTCCACGATGGGCGCCGCCACGCTTCGTGATTCCCTCAGGTACTCGAAGTAATCGCGCCAGTCCCGGACGACGCCGGCGTCGAGCCGGGACCGGATCTCGGTCCACGCCTCCGGGTCCATGCGGATCAGATCCGTCTGCAGAGACCGGAGGATCCGGGCCCATCCCGAGTAGCGCACCATGGGCTCCTCGGAGTGGATCGCGGCGAGCACACCGGCGAAGGTCGCCGCGTTCTCCGTGGGGATGCCGCGTTGATGAGCCTGGTCGTGGGCGGCGACGGCGGGAAAGCTCTGGTCCGGGTGGGCCCCCGAGACGTTGGCTTCG
>CAYWRD010000143.1:0-3500 GCA_964460675.1 uncultured Nitrosopumilaceae archaeon | reverse complement strand
ACGTCCTAAAAGAACATCGACAATGTTTGGATTTTCTGATAGAATATTCTCTAATCCTTGTTCTGCGATTTGTTCGATTGATTTCTCAGTCACTACATATTCAGAACAGGCTCATAATTAAAAGGACTTTGAGTGGGCTTCACAGACCACACCCAAAGGCGTACCCGCAGAAAACTCGATAATTACCAATATACTGACATGTAAAAAAGGGTTGCTTAGCTATGAATACGAGATTTTTATTGCCCTGACAGAAAAAAACCGTGTGAAAATAATACCAATTTTGATTATACTAGGAATAGCAATTAGTTTGCCTAGTGCTTTTGCTGAGCCAACAGTAGAGATTATCCTAGATAAAACAACATACCATTATGGTGAGAAATTATTCTACACCATCAAAGTAAGCGAAGTTACAGGAGACAATGCAATTATTCACATAAAAGATGAATCAGGAAAGGGAAGCAGTGCAATCCCTATACCAATTGGGAGTTTAGAGACACCGATTCCAGCTCAATATCCTTTTGAAAAAATAGTCTTTCCAGAAGGCAAGTATTTCATCGAAGTTAGTTATTCTGGTGCAACTGACACAGCAGAATTTAATCTAGTTGATGCAGGAAATGTTGTAATTCCATTTTGGATAAAACAAGTAGCATACTATTGGATTAGTCCAGATGGAGTATCTGACCAAACATATGCAAATGCAATTGAGCATTTAATTGAAAATGAAATCATCATAATTCCTAAAACGGATGTAGAATCAGATTCAGAACCCCAAGAAATCCCTAGTTGGATTAAGACAAGCACATTATGGTGGTTAGAAGAAAAAATCACCGATGATGAATATGCTCAGTCTTTACAATATCTAATCAAAAAAGGAATAATAGTAGTTTAGAAAAATATTGAAAATTATTTGGATTTGTTTGCCTTAGCAATTAATCCTAGTATGATAATTACTGCGCCTGAAATTACAAATGCTGCAATTATACCATAGACTAATTCTTTACCAATACCTTTAGGGGCTGAAACATCTGGTACAGGTACCACTTCTTTTGCTTGGCATTTTCCATCAACAAGTTCTGTTCCTGGTCCACAAACTACTACACATTTATCGTCTTTGAGAACAGTTCCAGGTCCACATTCAGTTTTTGGTTTTTCAGTTGAGGTTTCTGATTTTTTTTCACTCTTTACTTCTGAAACTAATTTGTCAAATGTAGGTTTTGAAATATCTAATGCCTCATAGAAAGTATAATCAGAATAATTTTCTTCAAACCATTCTTTGTATGATGGTTCGTTTACGTATCTCTTAACGTAAGTCTTAGGATCTACATTTGGGTCAACAAAGGATGCAGGTATCTCTTTTTCTGGAGTAGGCTCTGTGGGCTCATCTACTGGCTCATCTGTTGGTTCGTCTGGTTGGGTTTCCATTCCAGTTCCAAGATCAGTTCCAATAATTTCAATTTCCTCAGTTCCAGTTGGTAATTCCATAGTCAAGGTTCGTGATGTAGCAGTCTTTGTCTCATCAAACAAGATATCTAATCCATCTACTAAAACAAAAAATTCATCGTCTTCTCCTTGATATTTTGCATCCAATAACCCCCTATCTAATGTAATTTCTAAAATCCCAGGCTCTGAGACTTCAACTGTAAGCAACAAAGATATCAAATCAGTATCTGCCTGAACTGAAGTGAGAACTACACCATCACCAGTATAGTCAATGTCGTATATTTCGCCATCAACTGTTACTGAAGTAGTTTCTGCAAATGCAACTTGAAATAGAATTGTAAAAAATACCAGTCCAACAGAAATTTTCAATAGAGTATTTGTGTCTGGAATATGATGTTCCATCCTTTTGTTTCTATTAGCGATATCCTGATTTTTATGCACGAATTTTAACCTCCAAATTCACCTTAAAGACGATTAGACGATATTTGATCACGTACAAGTCAAGCTTTTTTAGTTTTTTGAAAAATCATGCCTACAGCAGAAGCGTATTTTTCTAAATTACGCCTCGAAGAATCTGAATTATTTTCTCAGCTATTACATTGGCTGCCAAAGATTGAGCCTCTTTTGTTTGAGCTCCAATATGTGGAGTTAGAACCACATTATCTAACTCAGCAAGTTTAGTTCCAGTAGCTGGCTCTGTTTCAAATACATCTAGGGCCGCACCACCAAGTTTTCCTTCCTTTAATGCATCATACAATGCATCCTCATCAATCACACCTCCACGAGATGTATTGATTATTCTAGCAGTATTTTTCATAGTAGATAGTTTTTCTTTGTCAATCATATGATATGTGGAATCCAACAAAGGAACGTGAATTGAGATGTAATCGGAGCTTTGCAACAAAGTACCCAAGTCAGCTTTCATTAAACCAACTTCTTTTGAAAATTCTGGATCAATCGGAACTACATCATATCCAATAATATTCATGTTAAATGCACGAGCTAATCTACCCAGTCTTTTACCAATATTTCCTAGACCAATAATTCCAAGATACTTTCCTTTGAGCTCTGTTCCTTTGAGTTGTTTTTTTAGCCATTCACCATTTCTGATTGCTCTATCACCTCGAGGAATTTGTCTTGCCATTGAAAGCATCAAACCTAAAACAAGTTCTGCAACTGCATTCATTGCACCTTCGACTGCATTAATTACGCGGATGTTTTTTGCCTTAGCTGCTTGCTGATCAATGTTATCTAGTCCAACTCCAACTCTTGCAATAATTTCACAGTTGTCTGCTTTTTCAATAATTTCTTTAGTTAGTGTGGTTCGACTTCTAACAATTACAATATTGAATTCAGAAACCTTTTCTTTTAATTGGTCTTCAGTAATTTCAGGTTCGTAAGAAACCTTGAGACCATTTTCAGTCAAAACTTTGTTTAACACAGGATCTACTTCATCACAAATTAAAACAGATTTATCAAAACCCATGCTGTATGCGAAAATTTCATTGAATATAATTCATTACTAAGAATCAAGAAATAAGACATAGCAAATAGTTAGAAGTTTTTAAGGGAGCTTAAATTCATTCTAATAAAATATGAATAAACACGCCATTATTGTAATTGCAGCCACAATAGTTATCGTAGGAACTCTCGGATTTTCCTTGTGGAATGTTTCTGCTGCTGAACAGATACAAATTCGAGGAGTAGAAGATGAGGGTTACTTTAGTTTCTTCAATTTAGTAAATAACAAAAAAGTAGTAATGTGTAATCCATACCCAATCCCAGTAAACCTCAAAGAAATACGAATTTCTATGGAGTATACTGGCGAACATGTTGGAAAAATTCATTTTCCTCAAGTATACCTTGAGCCTAATGCAACATCCACATCACAAGGTAAATTAATTTCAGATAATTTCAAACAGATGCAGTATCTTGGTTTGCATTTTGATGGAGTTTACAATGGAGCAATTCCAAGTAGAATCGACATTAATCATATGAACATTATTGTAGAATATGACACGCCAATACTTGGAGTAATTCCTTATACAGTTACTGAAGAG
>CAYWRD010000142.1:0-3549 GCA_964460675.1 uncultured Nitrosopumilaceae archaeon | reverse complement strand
TTCTTCCAATTTGAAAATAGATTTGGAAGTAATTTGGATAAACTCTTTTTATAACACTCAAAAATTTTGATTTAATGCAAGCTCCCTTTAGTATGTATAACAATCTGTAGTATTCAGATCTTACATACGCTAGATAGTTTTGTTATTTCATAATTTAAGAATTAGAATTATTACTAAAAAAAGCTAACAATCTTCAAATACTATGTTATAGTAGCTAATGGGTTAATGAAAATTGTTAAACTTTCAGCCATATTATTAATGACAGTTTTAATGGCAAGTGTATTTTCCTTTACTCCTTCATATTCTCAAACTGCATCCGATGGTAGAACAATCAAAATAGTATCTATTGTTACATTAGTTGATCCTGACAGAACTGTTCCAAAACAAAAACCAGGTGTTTACAGCTATATCTTTGAAGCATGTGCTGGCTCACAAGCAATTGTTGCTCCTGAAGTTGTAATTTCATCAGATAGTGAATCAAAGAAAATCAAATTAGCAAAAAATCTGGCTGCAAATGAATGTCAATTAAGTGTATCAAAAATAAAGGCAACTGCCAAAGAAAAGATTACTTCATCATTAATTGAGAGAGGTGGAATGTCAAAATTAATCGGTGATCTTGGTAATAAGATAAACACATTAAAATCTGATTTACAAGCCCAAAAAACCACTCTAAAACAACTAGATCCTAAATCCTCTGATTACAAAAAGAAAACAAACGAAACTACTAACAAAATAGTAGAATTGAGAAAAAATCTAAATGATGCACGACAAGACTACTACAGAATGCTGTATCTTTTAAACACATAATGGAGATTTGATTTAACTTGAAAAAGCTGTTTGCAGCATTACCAATTATTACCATTCTGTTGGGCGCAAGTTTTGTAATGCCTATAAACGGAGAGATTCCTACTCCTCGCCAGCAGTTAGATAATGGAGTTAAGCCATCTGATATACAATGTAGAGACGGTTATGATTTACTACTACGTGCAGGCGATAATAGTCCTGTCTGTGTTTGGATAAACTCTACTGCCAAATTAATTGAGAAAGGTTGGGCAAAACAATTAGTAAAATCCGCTATGGATATGAGAACTTTGGGTAAAGTTACCATTCTTCAAACAGTAGAAAGACAAGGAGAGCAAACTAAACTTGATTCAAAACCCGGTCTCAAAGGATATAATGTAGTTTTTCAGGCATGTGCTGGACCAAAGAAACTAACTGCTCCAGAAGTATTAGTAACTTCAGACAGTGAAACAAAGTCAGTTAAACTATCTGACAGTATGAATCCAAAAGCATGTCAGACAAGTGCTACTAAGCTTTCAGCTACTAATGTAAATTCAATTAAAGCAACTCTTGTCAAAAAGACCGATATTGCTGAATTAGTATCTGGTTTACAAACAAACTTAGATGGTTTGTTAGCACAATTAGATGCTGAAAAAAAGAATCTATCTAGTTTAGCTAAACAACCTCAAACTACTGAGACTACAAAACAAATTGGACAATCTACTGATAAAATAATTGAATTGCGAAACAAAGTAAACAACGCAAGAGCCGAACTTCAACGAAACATGTACTTGTTATATTCGAGTCCTTCTAAAGTTGTAGACCCAGAATTATATTCATCATTACAATCACAACTCAAAGAAAAGTTTGTAGATGTTGAAGAAAATACTGAAATTCCAAGAATCAAAAAAGTATCCGTAGTCAAGATTCCTACAACTGAGAAAAAATTAGATACCTCTCCGCGAATTACTTCCTATAGTTTTGCATTCCAAGCTTGTGCAGGTAACAATCCAATTCAATTTCCTGAAGCGATAATTGCATCTGATAGTGAATCAAAGTCCGTGAAACTTGGAAATAGTCTTAAAGCTGGTGCATGTCAAAGTACATCTGTTACAATCAAAGCAGGTAATCCCGATTCAATAGCGGGTACTTTGGTAACTACTGGTGATAAAACATTAATCATTGAAGACCTTCAAGCCAAAGTATCGAATTTACAAGCAGAATTAGAAACTGCAAAAAAATCATTATCTGATCTTGTAAAACAATCTCCTCAACCTGAAGGATACAAAAAGAAAGTAGCTGAACTTACAGACAAAATAATTGAACTGCGTAATCAATTAAACAATGCGAGAGCAGAACTCCAACGAACTCAATTTATGATTGTACAGTAAATTCAAGGCATGCCACAAATTCTAAGTTAATCCCAAATACTTTTTCAATACTTGTTTTTTGTGCGCCAAAAAAACTGCAAGTACATGCAAACATCTGACCAGACAAAATTGGTTGGAAGTGATGCCAAAAACACTCTTCTACCAATGTTTTGTATGATGGGCCATACTAAAATTATGAAATCTGCCGTTAATGTTTATATTCACAATAGGGTTATAGATCAGAATGATTAATCTTGCACTTTTAATGAAAACTGCAGATTGTCGAAATCAAATTACTACCACAGGAAGAATTCACCAAGATATTCTATCCAACTTGAAATTATGAAACGAAAAACATTCGGTGTTTTTCTATCGCTGTTGATTTTGATTGGTGGGATATCTTTATCCAATTTACAATCAATTGATGCACAAACTAATTCAAATCTCATAGTCTCAGCTGACAATCCTGTATTCAACAAAAGGTTTTCAGGACCTCAGGTAATTGAGGTAGTGGTTCGTGATAATAATATCAGTGATACAGGAAAGGGAATAGGCGAACCGGATGTTACTGTAAACGGAAAAGACCTGCGAATGATTCAAGCAACTGATGGTAACTGGTATGGGTATTTTGCAGACAGAAAACAAGCCCAAATTGCAGATAGCACTGTTGGTCTAACAGGAAAAGGACTCGACTTTGGAACACTGTGTACGCGTTCAACTTCTGTTCTAGGTTTTTCAGTGTCTGAAACTCAAGGCATTGCAATACCAGTTAGTGGTGCTGGTATTGGCGGAGAAAACGGATCTAATCCTCCAAACTCCATCTCATCTGATTGTTCATTCTCTTCACCATTTACTAAAGATACAATCAATGTAGTAAGACAAGCAAAAGCTGCAAACTCTGCAAGCGGAGTTCAACTTGGTCAGATTGGTTTGGCTTCAAAGGATCTTTGGCCATTTATTCAACTTTATGACTTTACTAAAGGAGGAAATGTAGTAGTACAGTATAACAAGGGTGGAGGGCCTCAGCAGTCAACTCTTACTTTTGATACAGCAGAACAACTAGTAAAATTTGAGTTAGACAGAACATCGTATCCAAGAGCAGCCGATGTTAATCTCAAAATAACTGATCTTAATCTAAACATTGATCCTACAGATGAGGATTCATGGTCGTTTGCAACCGGTACAAACCCATCTACGTACTATCTTCTCTATGATGAAACAGGAAAGGCAGATGCTGATGGAACAGCAGGTGCTGTAAATCTTATTCCTACACTTTCATCTATGATGTTCAAGGATAACGGGATTTTGAAAATTAATCCTAACACTCAGGGTCAAACTAATGTCATTACAATTAGAGATAATGATGATTCTGAAACTAATGGTAATGGTGAAATTAGTA
>CAYWRD010000141.1:0-3565 GCA_964460675.1 uncultured Nitrosopumilaceae archaeon | reverse complement strand
GTCGAGGCGGTGAAGTTCGTGGCCGGCCGCGCCGGCGTGGAGGTCCGGGAGGTGAAGCGCTCCCGTCAGGAAGAGGACCCCAACCGCCCCCTCTACGAGATCACCGCCTTCGCCCGCCAGTGGTTCCGGGAGCAGCTCCTCGCCGACACGGGGGCCGACGCCCGGAGCTACCTGGAGGGCCGTGGCATCGGCGACGACGTGGCGGAGCGCTTCGAGCTCGGCTACGCGCCCGACGAGTGGCGGGCGTTCCGGGAGGCGGCGGCGAAGCACGGCTTCGACGAGGAGCTGATGCTCCTCCTGGGCCTCCTGAAGCAGAGCGAGAAGAGCCCGGAGCCCTACGACGGCTTCCGGGGCCGGGCGATGTTTCCCATCGAGAGCCTCTCGGGGCGGGTCATCGCCTTCGGCGGACGGATCCTGGAAGGCGACGGACCGAAGTACATCAACTCCCCGGAGACGCCGATCTATCACAAGGGGGAGAACCTCTACGGCCTGTCCTGGGCCAAGAACACCATCCGCCGGGAGGAGGTGGCCATCGTCGTCGAGGGGTACATGGACGTGGTCTCCCTGGCCGCGTCGGACATCGAGAACGTCGTGGCCCCGCTGGGCACGGCCCTCACCGCCGAGCAGGCGAAGCTCCTCGAACGCTACACCACCCGTGTCCTCCTCCTCTTCGATTCCGACGCGGCGGGCCTGAGGGCGACCTTCAAGGCCGGAGACGTCCTCCTCGAGGCGGGGCTCCACCCGGCGGTCGTGACGCTGCCACCCGGCGAGGATCCGGACACGCTGGTCCGGTCCAAGGGCAAGGAGGCCATGCAGGAGCTGCTGAGCGACGCCGTCGACGTCCTCGACCGGAAGCTCCAGATCCTCGAGGAGCGGGACTACTTCTCCACCATCGAGCGGACCCGCTCGGCGGTGGACCGGCTCCTCCCGACGCTGCGGGCCGCCCGCGATCCCACCCTCCGGGACATCTACGTCGACCGCGTGGCCGATCGGACCGGCGTCCGACGCGAGACGCTGGAGGCGGAGATGCGGAAGGTCCGCGCCACGCCGTCGGCGGGGCGTCACGGACCGCCGATCCGTCGCGGTCCGACGCTTCGGAGCCGGGCGCCCCGCCGTGGAGCGGAGGTCCAGCTTCTCAAGGTCATGGTCCGCGGCGTGGAGTGGGTCGAGCGGGCGGCCGAGCTCATCGCTCCGGAGGACTTTGACGATCCGTATCACAAGGCCATCTTTCAGGCACTTCTCGACGCGCCGGAGCTTCGCGCCCCATCGGCGGACATGGATCCCGTGGCCGCCCAGAGGTTCGAGGAGATCCTCGCCGACCCGGAGGAGCTGGCGCACGGGCTCGACGTCTTCACGAACTCCGTCAATCGGATTCGCGTGTCGACGCTCGACCGTCGCGTCCAGGATCTCCAGCGCCAGATCGAGGCGGCGGAGGACGACGACGCGAAGCTCGAGCTCATGGCCGCGAAGTCCAAGCTGGCCGCGGAGCTTCGAGAGCTGGACCCGCGGTACTGGGCGGCGGCCGCACGTCGACGCCCGGACCAACGTGACCCGAACGACCCGAATCAATGACGCAGCAGACCCGAACGGGCTTGAAAGAGCTTCAACGACTGGACATGCGGATCCACGACGCACGCCAGCGGATCCGCGACTTCGATCCCAAATTCGAGGAGGTCGAGGAGCCGGCCCTCGTCCTGGAGAGCGAGCTCGAGACCAGCCGCAATCGCCTCAAGGAGATGAAAGTCGAGGAGCGGCGCCTCGAGCGCGAGGTCCAGGAGAAGCGCGAGCGGGTCAAGAAGCTCGACGAGCGCCTCGGCGGCGTCCGGAACCTCCGGGAGGAGGCGGCCGTCAGCGCCGAGCTGGAGATGGTCAAGCGGGGGCTCCAGAACGACGAGCAGGAGGCGATGAAGCTCATCGACCAGGTCCGGAAGGGAGAGGAGCGGGTCAGCGAGCTGGAGGCGGCCTTCGCCGAGGCCAGCGAGCTGGTCGAGCCCAAACGCAAGGAGCTCCTCGCCGAGCGTGAGGAGGCCCAGAAGGACCTGGACCTGCTCGAGAAGAAGCGGGAGAGCTTCGCCGCGGGACTCGACGACGAGGAGCTTCGCATCTACGAGGCGATCCGGGGCAAGGGACAGCGCGCCGCCGTCGCCGAGCTCACCGAGGACGGCGCCTGCGGCAACTGCTTCGGGATGGTGCCGCTGCAGCACCAGAACGAGATCCGGCACGGCGACACCCTCATCCGGTGCGAGGCGTGCGGTGTGATCCTGGCTGCGACGAGTCCCGACGAACCGGAAGCCGGAGCGGACGACGGGCCCGCAGCCGAAGACGAAGGCGCCACGGTTCCCGCCGGCGCCGACGGTGACGACGACCAGGAGTGACTCCGTCGGCACGAAGCCGGCCCCAGGCCCGCCTTCGGGCCCCTGATCCGAGATGGGCGGAGCCCCCTGCAGCGGACTCCGCGTGCGTCGACGCCCTGGTCGGTGCCCTGAAGCTGCCCTCGGCCCTCTGCTCCATCCTGGCGGTCCGGGGCCTCACGGAGGTCGATGACGCGAAGCGCTTCCTCCGCCCTCGCCTCGAGCACCTGAGCGATCCCTCGACGTTGGCCGACGGGCCGGCTGCGGCACGACGGATCGCCGACGCGGTGCGGAGGGGGGAGACGATCCTCGTCCACGGCGACTACGACGTCGACGGGATCTGCGCCACGGCGCTCCTCACCCGCTTCCTCCGGGCCCGGGGCGCGGAGGTCGTCCCCTTCGTGCCCCACAGGCTCCGGGACGGATACGACTTCTCCGCGGCCGGCCTCGAAGCGGCTCGGTCGGCCGGGGCCGGCGTCGTCGTCACCGCCGACTGCGGCACCGTCGCCTACGGGCCGGTGGCCGATGCACGCGCGGCGGGGATCGACGTGGTGGTCACCGACCACCACACCGTCGGGGAGCGCCTTCCGGACGCCTTCGCCGTGGTCAATCCCCAACGCTCGGACTGCGTCTACCCCGACGACCGCCTCTGCGGCGCCGGTCTGGCGTACCGCGTCGCCGAGCTGGTGGCGTCGGAGCTCGGGGAGGGCGCCGAGGAGCTTCCCGACCTCCTGGATCTGGTGGCGGTGGCGACCGTCGCCGATCTGGTGCCGCTCTCGGGAGAGAACCGGATCCTGGTCCATTACGGACTGCGCCGCCTCGCCGGCACCCGCTGGGTCGGGCTGCGGGCGCTCCTCGCCGTCTCCGATGTGGACCCGGGTGCCGTCGGAGCCGGACAGGTGGGCTTTCGGATCGCGCCGCGCATCAACGCCGCGGGCCGGATCGGAGAGGCGGCCGACGCCCTCCGCCTGCTTCTCACCGACGACGAGGGCGAGGCGCGTCGCCTGGCCGACACCCTCGACACGCTTAACACCCGCCGCCGGGACGAGGATCGCCGGACGCTGGACGAAGCCCTGGAGGATCTGACGGACCGCTTCGATCCGTCGTCGGACTTCGGTGTCGTCCTGTCGGGCTCCGGATGGCACCCCGGGGTGATCGGGATCGTGGCCTCCCGGGTGGTGGATCGCATCCACCGGCCCACGGTCATGGTGGCC
>CAYWRD010000140.1:0-3625 GCA_964460675.1 uncultured Nitrosopumilaceae archaeon | reverse complement strand
AAGTCATCTCGTAGTGATTCGATTGGCTGTTTCTCAGAAAGACAGTCTTCTAGTCTGGCAATTGCTTGCTCGACTTTAGGATACGTCTTCATTGCCTCTTGTTCTAGAATGGAGCCAAACATTGCACCTGAATCTTTAAGCTCAGGACTTTTTGCAATGTGGCGCAGTCTTTTTTTGTAGTGGTTAAGTGATTTTAAAATGATTTCATAACCGCCGTTTTGAATATACACGCCACCTATCCAGTTTTTCTCAGACAATAATTATTTCATGGTTTTAATCATTATATAATTTCGCAAAAATACCATTTCTGAATCAATATTTTGGCACTAGTATAATTTCTTCTTGTATCTAATATAACAGATTGACATAATAAATTCATGAATATTGCAGATGATATTGGCATGACGCAGCTGGCAGCTTTATGTCCACAGTGTCAGTCCCAAAAACTATTTTGCGGCAAGGTTCAGACTGATGTGAAATCACTCAAAAACAAAGAAGTGTTGTATTGTAGGGGATGCAAATTTGTAATATCTGTCGATGAGTACAAAAAACTACTATTTTGTCCCTAGTTTTTATTTTATGCAATTAGCGGTGTTGTCACAAATCCTGCTACAGCACCTGCTAAAAACAGAAACCAACCCTTTGCCATACCCACTTAGAATATTGATCAACTGATATTTGAAAATTTACACATCAAATGATGTTTGCTCTGATGTAGCTTGCTGTCCTCTATTAATCAGATACAACAAAATCCCCGCTACTGTGACTCCTATTCCCATCAAGCCAATAAAGGTCCCAATATGCTTGATTGTACGCATGGAATCATCCAAATCAGGCGATTCCTGTATGGAATAAAACAAAATCAGACCCAAAAAGAACATGATTATTCCAACTACTATGATTGCACTGCCCATTTTCATATGATACTCTACGATTAGTGGTAATTAATAAAGAAAAACCCAATCTGTATAGAAAACCATTTTAACATAATGTATTATCAGATTTGTAATGAAAATTCTCTTACTTGTTGGCATGATTATATTATTTTCAGGATTTACTGGAATGGCATTTGCCCAAACCACTCATACCATAAACATCCCTTCTGGAGCATCTGATCCTAGTGCTCCGTACTTTTGGCAATTAGAAAGAGACGGCTCCACCACTGGAGACATAGAAATCAAGATAGGTGACACCATTGAATGGGAAAACGCAGATACTGGACGACACACTGTAACTTCTGGCTCTCCAGAAACGGGCCCTGATGATTTGTTTGATAGTGGATTGTTTCCACCAGGACAAACCTTTCGATTTACCTTTGATGAATTAGGAGAATATCCCTACTTTTGCATAGTGCATCCTTGGATGGTAGGAAATGTGCTAGTAACTGAAGGACTGTCTGTTCTTCCCAAAGTAGGAAGCCAGGTAGGAGATGGCAAAACAACTTTTGATGTTGAATATGATTTTAATCGATTACTGGGTAATCCTTCAATCAATGTGGATCAAAAATCTATTACCTTTGAATTGATTGGAAATGCAAAATCCCAAGAACACACACTATACCTTAAGATGCCCTCTGCACTTCTTGAGGGACCTTATGTGGTATGGGTAGATGGTGAAAAACTAACTGACTTTGAACACAAAAAACAAAACGATATGAACAATCTGAGAATCCCACTAGAAGAAAAAAACAAAGTGCTTACAATTGTTGGAACCAAAGTCATTCCAGAATTTGGGGTATTGAGTATGGCTATTTTGGCAATTGCAGTGATTAGCGTAATTGCAATTTCTCAAAAAAGCAGATTTCAGGTGCGATTCTAAATAAAAAACACTTAAAAAATAGGCATAAATTATTGCATTAATTATACCAAAATATTGTAAATTTCTCTTGAATTTAAAAAAACTATATAGTAATACTATAGATTATATGCAAAAGTACAAAATATTATACAGAAGTAGTAATACCAATGTCGACGACTACAACAGTTGGCAGGGATGCAGTAGAAAACAGCAAGTGGGTGTAAATTCAGCACGCTGTACGATGGCAACATCGTAAGTGACGACAATGGTTGTCAGTGATGCCTTCTGGTATCATCTGTCGGTGTGTAATTGCACACCATCTACTGCATTGATTTTTTCTGATAAATTCAATATCTCAAAAATTTAATCAAAATAATTCATGAAAAAGTAAACTTTTTTGAAAAGTTTTTTTATAGTTATCCAAGATCATTGCAAATTAAACAATTAGGTGAGAAATTGCAAACATTGACCCTTCCAGAGACACTCTCTCAGATAGAGCACTTAATTGATACTGGTCAAGGTGACCCAGGACGTCTCTACTTTATCATGGAATGTCTCAAAAACAACAAAAGATTATACAATTCTGATAAAAAATATCTAGAAGAAAAACTCCAAGCTTCATTTTCACGTGCTACACCAAAACAAGAAAAAACAGAGTCATATGCGTTACAAAAAATAAAATCCCTAATTGATGCAGGGATAGGAGATCCTGGAAGACTGCAGCATATCTATGACACAATTGAGAACGGAAGGCCACTTTACCACTCTGATCAATCATATTTAGAAAATAAAATACAGGAAAATGAAGCATCTCTGTCAAAACCAGAACCAGTTGAAATCAAACAAACAGAGATACAAACTAATCTAGAATCCAAACTGGAAGAAAAAATAGAAACACCCAAACCAGATGAGAAACCTACGTTATCACATAAAGGTTCAATGCCAAAAGGTTGGAGCAAATCTCAAAAAACAGATTATACAAAACAAATACAACAAGAACAAACCAAACTAGAACAACAAAAACATGTTGAAGAAAACTTGAATTCTCAAAGAGAAAAACTATCTCAGCTAGTTTCTGCTAGAAAAAACTATGAACAAAAAATAAACGAAGAAAAATCAAAACTTGAATCTGAGATCAACGAAGAAAGACAAAAGATTGGTTTACAAACTAAACTGTCTGAGCAAATTGCAAACCAAAAAAGAGAACTAGACAAAGTAAAACGAGAACGAAGTGCAATTCTTAAAAAAATTGAAAAAGAAAAATCCTTAATTTCTGATGAAGTTCAAAAACAAAAACAAGAGCTAAATCAAGCAAGAATAGAGCAAGAAAATCTTGAAAAACAGGTTGAATCAGAGCAAAAATCCATTGCAGAGATGGCACAAAAACAAAGATTACGCCTAAGTGAGCAAGCAAAGATGGCATATCAGATAAAACAAAAACAAGAAGAACTCGAAAAAACAAAAAAAGAGTATGAAGAAATTGCTTCTCAGGTAAAACAAGAACAGGCAAAAGTTTCTGAATCTGAAAAACTAAAAAAATCAATTAAAAAACAAGAAAATGATCTAATAAAGACAAAAGAAGAGCGCCTAAAACTACTGCAATTGATTGCAAAAGAAAAACAAACTATTGATGACAAAACAAAACTAGAAAAGAAAAAACTCAAAGAACAAACAACCCTTCAAAAACAATTAAAAAAAGAAGAATCTGCCTATAAAAAACTAAAACAACAACGAGAAAAAATTGAAAAACAAATTAAACAAAAACAAAAGGAGTTAGAATCCAAGCAAAAATCCCTTAAAAAAGAGATCAATCAAAAATCAAAAAAGC
>CAYWRD010000139.1:0-3632 GCA_964460675.1 uncultured Nitrosopumilaceae archaeon | reverse complement strand
GGGGCTTCGTCGAGCAGTTCGGTCGACGCTTCGCCCTCACCGGCGGCACGGTGACGTTCGAGGGTACGCCGGCCGAGACGAGGGTCGACCTGGAGGCGACGTATCGCGTGCCCTCCCGTGACAACCCCGACGAGGCGGAGGTCACCATCATCCTGGAGGTGGAGGGGACGCAAGACGACCTCGCCCTGACCTTCTCGTCCAACCCCCCGCTGGAGAACGCGGACATCGTCTCCTACATCGCCACCGGCCGGCCGGCGTCCGGGAGCCTCTCCCTCCAGGGTGGCGGATCGTCCGAGGGTGGCGGCATCGTATCGGCGGGAGCCGGCCTGGCTCTCGGTCGGATGACGGCGGCCATCGAGAACGCGGCAGCGCGGAGCGTCGGCCTCGACGTGGTGGAGATCCGTCGGGAGGGGCTGCGCGGAGCCACTGTGGTGGCCGGCACATATCTGACTCCTCGGCTCTACGTGGGGTTTGCCCGGCCGGTCTCCCTGCAGCAGGGCGAGGGACTGTCATCCGCCAGCGCGACTCAGTCGGAGCTGGAGATCGAGTACGAGGCCCTCCGCTGGCTCCTGATCAACATCGAGGGCTCGGGGTCGAGCATCCGCTTCTTCCTGAGAGGGCGCCGTGCGTACTGAGGCACGCACCGGCCCGCGCTCCCCGGAGGGCGCGCTGCGGTCGGTCGCGCTGGCGCTGCTCCTCGCTCTCGGCACCTCGGGTGCCGTCTCGGCCCAGACGACGCCGGAGCGTTCGGCCGGCGGTTCGGACGACGGCCCGTCGCTCTTCCTGGTCAACGGTGAGACACGGATCGGAACGCTGGGCTGGTCGTTCCCCTCCGGCTCTGCCATCGAGCCTTCCCACCTGGAGGAGCACATCGCCGTGACCGGGCCCGGGTCGCTGACCTGGGCCAAGCGGATCTTCGGGTTCATGCCCTTCGTGCCCAGCCCACAGTACACACTGTTCAGCCCCGTCGTCCTCCAGCGCGACGTCGTCAGGTTACGTCGCGTCTACCACGAGGCGGGATACCCGGACGTCGCGGTCGATTACGACGTCGCCCTCGACACGGCCTCGAATCGGGTGGACATCACGATGATCGTCGACCAGGGCGACCCGCTGCTCATCGACTCGGTGGATGTCCAGCTGACGGAGCGGGTCGGACAGGGCGATGGTGGGGTCTCGCCTCCGCCCCGGGTGGTGCTGCCCGAAGACCTCACGGAGGCCTGGCGCTCCTTTCTCGCCGATCTGCGCGATGCCCATGGGCGACGCTTCAGCGAGGAGCAGCGTGATCGATTGACCCAGGAGACGACCGACTGGCTGCGGGCGCGGGGATACCCCTGGGCCGACGCGTCCATCGTTCGGGCCGACACCGCCGATGCGGGCGTCCTCGTGGACCTGCGGGCGACACCCGGGACGAGAGCCCGGGTCCGGGAGATCCGGCTCGAGGGCACCGAGCGGCTGTCGGACGGGGTCGTGCGACGGGAGATCCCGATCCGTGTCGGCGATTGGTATGACGCACGCCGAATCGCCGAGGGGCAGCGTGAGCTCTATCAGCTCGATCTCGTTCGTCAGGCCGTGGGAGACATCGTGGACACCCAGCCCGGCGACACCACGGTCGCCGTGCGCTTCCGGGTGAGGGAAGGACGGCCCCGGCTCATCTGGGGACGCGTCGGCTGGCGGTCCGAGTCCGGCGTCGGAGGCGAAGCCCACTGGCAGCACCGGGACTTCCTCGGCGGTGCCCGGACCTTCACGCTGTCCACCGGCGTCGAGAGCGGCTGGGGGGCGTTGGAGACGACGCAGGGCCGTAGCGTCGGTGTGTCGGCCGACGTGCTCCAGCCGTATCTCTTCCAGCGCACGATGTCGGGATCGTTCGGTCCCTTCGCCCGCTACCGGGACGACGCCCGTGACCGGTCGCTGCTCTTCGGGGTGGAGACGTCGGTCTTCTACCGCGTGCGGGCCCTGGAGACCGTGACCCTCCAGCACGAGCTCTCCCGTCTCCGCGTCGACGAGACGTATCAGCTCACACCCATCCGAGAGATCGTCGAGCAGGGCGACAGCGCCTTCTCCCCCATCTTCGTGAAGAGCGTCTTCAGGCTCAGTGGCGCGTACGGCACCCTGGACGATCGGATCAGCCCGACCTCCGGATACCTCGTCGAGCCCAGCGTGGAGGTGTCGGGCCCGACCCGGGTGAGCGACGTCGAGTTCTTTCGCGCCGGCATCAAGGCGATGGTCGTCGAGCGGATCAATCCGAGCCTGACTCTCTTCGTGCGGGGCACGGCGGGCCGGCTCTTTCCTCTGGGCGAGAGCGATCCGGCGACCGGGGTGTCCCGGACGAGGGCGATCGTGGGATTGCGGGACGTCATGTTCACCGCGGGTGGTACCAACGACGTTCGGGGATGGGGGACCGGCCTCATGGGCTCGAAGATCCCCGACGTGGAGGTGACCGACGAGGGCGCGATCGTCGCCGACCGCTATGTCCCCGCCGGTGGCCTCGCCCGAGTGACCGGCACCGTCGAGCTCGGGCTCCCCTTCCCGTTCCTCTCCGGCTCCCACGGTACGTTCCTGTTCCTCGATGCCGGACGGGTCTGGAGCCCGGGGACGCTCTTCGATCCGGCCGACCCCGAGCTCGTGCGGGAGAGGTGGGCGTACGGCACCGGGGGCGGCCTGGAGTTCGGAACGCTGGTGGGGCCCATCCGGATCGCCGTCGGCTACAAGCTGAACCCGACGGTGGTGGATCTCCTGCCAGCGGGCGACGTGGCGCGGGCCCTGGTGGAAGGGACACCTCTGGACCAGCTCGAGCAGGACGCCTACCGTCGCTGGCACCTGCACCTCTCCATCGGACGAGCCTTCTGAGTGGCCCCGACGTCGTACGACACCTTCGATCGGATGAGCGACCCAACCAATCGTCGGATCTTCCTGCGCGCCGCGGCGAGCGCCCTGGCGGCTGGGTTCCTGGGCTGCTCCCGGGAAGGCTCGAGGGAGGAGGCCCCTCGGCCGAGGGGGAACGGAGACCCCGGCGATCCAACCCTCGATGGCGGCATCGGGCCTTCCGACCCCGGCGGCCCGGTCCTCATCGAGCGCCCCGTCGTCCGACCGTTCGGAGACGACGCGGTATGGATCGCCTCTCCCCTTTCTCGACGCCCTGTCGCCTACGTGTCGATGGCGACGCGGCAGGTGTTCGTGGATCGGACGTATCGGGATCGGGCGAGCTGGCTCCTCGACGCCCACATCTCTGTGAGCACCTGGGTCTGGAGGATCCCACTGCCCGGTGATTCCCCTCTCACGCCCATTCCGCCGGGCGACGAGTCCAGGGAGTTCGAGGAGCTTCCCATCGGGGCGTGGGATCCCTCCATCGAGCCCACGGAAGGGGACGTCCGGATCGTCCTCGGCCGCCCGGCCCCGACGGCCATGGAGATCGACTGCGTGCCGGTCCAGGGCAGCGACCGTCGCCTCTCGGCGGGACGCATCGAGCTGGACCGATGCGTGGCGGGTCCGGGTGACGCCGTGCGTGAGGATTTCCGACGCCTCGCCTCGGCTCGTCGCCACCGGGACCCCGAGTGCACCGACGTGGGTGTCGGGGTCGACGTGTTCGGATGGGCCTGCGCGGGCTGAGGAGCGGGTCACCAGCGCCTGACAGC
>CAYWRD010000138.1:0-3665 GCA_964460675.1 uncultured Nitrosopumilaceae archaeon | reverse complement strand
GAACGCGATCGCCCCGCCCGCGTTCACCACGTAGTCAGGGGCGTAGAGGATGCCGCGCCGGTGGAGCCGCTCGGCGTCGTCGGGCGTGGCGAGCTGGTTGTTCGCCGACCCGGCCACGATCCGGCAGTCGAGCCGCGGGATCGTCTCCGGGTTCAGCACCGCGCCCACCGCGCAGGGGGCGAAGATGTCGCACGGCGTCGCGTAGACGTCCGGCGGGGCGACCACCTCGGCTCCGAGCTGCTCGGCGAGACTCTCGAGGCGACCCACGTCGACGTCCGACAGCGTCAGCTCGGCCCCCGCGTCGGCCAGCAGGCGCGCCAGCGGCTCGCCCACGTCGCCCACCCCCTGGATCGCCACCCGGCGCCCCCCGAACTCCGGGTCCTCGCCGATGGCCCGGAGCGCGGAGCGCATGCCCACGAAGACGCCGAGCGCCGTGTAGGGGCCGGGATCCCGGCTCTGGGTCCCGTCGGGCGAGACGCCCATCACGGCGTCGCACTCCGCTGCGATCACCTTCATGTCCTCGGGCGTGGTGCCGAGGTCCACCCCGGTGCTGTAGGCGCCGCGAAGCGTGGCCAGCAGGCGGCCGAAGCGCCGCAGGAGTCCCGCCCTCTGGTCGCCCTCGAGGATGTGGGGGATGGCGAGCACGGACTTGCCGCCCCCGAACGGGAAGTCGATGGCGGCCCACTTGTACGTCATCCCCTCCGCCAGCCGCATGGCGTCCAGCAGGCCGGCCTCGGGGCTGGGGTAGGTCTTCATGCGGCAGCCCCCCACCAGCGGCCCGAGTGTCGGGTCGTGGAGGGCGATGAACACCCAGCTTCCCGTCTCCGCATCGTGGCGGCAGACCACGGCCTGCCCGTCCCACGCTTGGATCCTCTCCTGTACGCCGTCGGTCATCGGTGACGCGCTCCTGTAGGGTCGTGTGGCGGACCACAACCTATCGCGGGATGGGGGAGAGGACGATGCTGGATCTTGGACCCGGGGCGGTCGGCTGGCGGCGGATCGGGCCCCGATGCCGGGTCGGCGGGTCGAGAGCTCCTCAGCTCCCCCAGATGTTCAGTACTTCCAAGATGTTCGAGAAGTCGTCGGTCCAGGTGCTGACGCCGGGATCCGGCTCCAGCGGGTCCCAGCGCTCGTCGCCGTCCAGGAGCGCGAGGTGGGGGGAGTCACGGGCGATCACGGCCCAGGTGGAGGAGGAGATGTACTCCTCTCGCGCGTCCGGAGGGACCGAAAAGTGCTGCACGCGACCGGCGAGCGAGGCGGCCGAGACGATGTTGGCCAGCGCCGGCCGCAGGTCCATGTAGCGGTTCGAGATGTGGAAGAGGAGAACACCTTCCGGCGTAAGCTTCGACGCGTACAGCTCGAGCGCCTCGACCGTGATCAGGTGCATCGGGATCGCGTCCGACGTGAAGGCGTCGAAGATGAGGAGGTCGTAGGTGCCGTCCGGCACGTCCTCGAGCGAGAGCCGACCGTCGCCGAGCACGACGTCGACCCACCGTCCGCACTCCTCCAGGTAACGGAACAGCGTCGTGTCCCGCGCGATCTCCTCGACCAGGGGATCGATCTCGAAGAAGGTCCACTCCTGGGCTGGCCCGCCGTAGCACGACAGGGCCCCGCTCCCGAGCCCCAACACGCCCACCGTGCGCGGCGGCCGGACCTCCTCCAGGCGATCGAAGATCTGGCCCAGCGGGCCCTGGGGCACGTAGTACATGATGCGGTCCCGCCGGTGCCCGGGGGCCATGTTCTGGGCCCCGTGGAGGGTCGTGCCGTGGAAGAGCAGGTGGTGCGGAGCCCCTCCCTCGCTCTTGACGCGGTGGATGCCGAAGAAGCTCCGTTCCCGGGCGATCACGGGCTCGGGCTGGAAGACTTGGAACCCCACCACGAAAACCACCGCCAGGCCAAGCGCGAAGCGCACCGGACGGCCCACGAAGGCGAACGACACCAGGGCGAGGGCGGCGAACAGGAGAAGGGGCCCGACCAGGCCCAGCTCGGTGACGAAGAGCGCCTCGGTCCCGACGATCGACAGCGGGACGAGGGTGACGGCGGCCAGCAGGGCCGGACCGAGCAGGTCCTTCGGGCGAAAGGCCGGGGCGGAGGGGTCGGCCGCCGGACGGAGCATCGCGGCGATCACCACGGCCAGCGGGTATTCCAGCACCGAGTCGAAGAGGATCGGGGCGGCCAGCGCGGTGAACGCTCCTCCCAGCACCCCGCCCAGCGAGAGCCACAGGTAGAACTCGGTGAGCCGTTCCGTGGAAGGCCGGAGCTCGGCGAGCTCGCGGTGGCACACCATCGCGATGACGAAGAAGGCGATCAGGTGGAGCACGATGTTGAAGACCAGGAGCCGCTGGGCAGCCTCCCAGGTGAGCGAGAGCGCGAGGAAGATCAACAGATACGGCTGCGCCTTCACCATCCAGCGGTGCCGGATGACCGGTCGCCTGGCGAACGCCACGATGTACGTCAACAGATAGAGCACCAGCGGCACGATCCAGAGGAGCGGGAAGGAGGCCAGATCCGTGCTGATGTGGCTCGTCACCCCCAGCAGGAGGCTCGAGGGGACGGCCGCGAGGAGCAGCCAGCGGGCCCGCCGGCTCCAACCCACGTTCCCCTCGCTGGACCCGCCCTCTCCGTGCGATCCAGCCGGGTTCGTCGCGGCGTGCGGGGCCGCCAGGTCGGCTCCGCTCACGCCGAGCGCGGGGTCAGCCGACTCCGGCCGGGCGTCCTCTTCCCGATCCTCGGAAGCGGTCCTCCACGCCACCGCGGCGCACCCCGCCAGCAGGAGCGCCAGGACCACGTAGCCCGCCGTCCACAGCCATGCCTGTCGCTCGAGACCCACGAACGGCTCAAGCAGGGCGGGGAAGGCGAGCAGTGCGACGAGGCTGCCCAGGTTGCTGGCCGAGTAAAGGAAGTAGGGGTCGTCGGCGTCGGGGTGACCCGTGTGGGCGAACCAGCGCTGCACCAGCGGCGCCGTGGTCGAGACCGCGAAGAACGGGAGGCCGATCGAGACGGCCAGGAGCCCGAGCAGCCACGGCGTCGGAACGCTCGTGGCCGGAGGCGACCAGCCCTCGGCTACGCCGGTCGGGAGGACGAGCAGCACGGCGAGCAGGAGGACCAGATGCAGGGAAACCTGGGCTCGGCTCGTCAGGTGGCGCGTGGTGAGGTGGACGTACAGGTAGCCCACCAGCAGGGTACCCTGGAAGAAGACCAGCGCCGTGTTCCACACGCCGGGCGAGCCGCCCAGCAGGGGCAGCACGCTCTTCGTGAACAGCGGCTGGATCCAGAAGAGCAGGAACGCCCCGGCGAAGGTCGCCACCGTGAACAGCGGCAACAGTGGGCGTCCGGCGACCGCGCCCGTCCCGCCGCGGTCGCTCACGCCGGGTCTCCGACCCGAAGCCGCGCGGCGGCCATCCGCCGCGCGCGCGGCCGGGGAGAGGTCAGAGGATCTGGAACACCAGGATCGCGACGAAGACGAGGATCAGGATGACGTAGAGCGTCTTGCGGTTCATCGCCCCCTCCTTGCGTAACGGATCCGTGACGACCCGAGGTCGTCGGGTGCTTCGGAGAGCTCATCGAACGGGGTCGCCTCGCTAGGCGTCCCGTCCGTTCGGGCACGGCCGGGGCGGAAGCTCGACCGGCCGAAGCATGTAGTTCGAGTCGAGGAGCGTGGCACC
>CAYWRD010000137.1:0-3678 GCA_964460675.1 uncultured Nitrosopumilaceae archaeon | reverse complement strand
CGTCGTAGGCGTTGACGTCGTTGCCGATGTGGCAGAAGGCGCACGTACTCTCCCCGAAGCCGCCGGTGAAGCCGGCGGGCGGCGCCTCCGCGTGAGGAGGAGAGGGCGTGGCCGCCATCGTCGCGGTGACGGCGACGGCGACGGCCGCGCCGATGAGTCGTGCGGGGCTCAGTAGCTCGTCACCCGCGTGCGCGGTGGGAGCTTGGCGACGCCGATGGTGTTGGTGTCGGCGCCGAACCAGACGGCGTTCGTCTCGGCATCGAAGTACATGTGACGGACGGTCCCGCCTCCGCTGGGTACGTCGGTGACGCTGAAGATCTCCTCGGTCTCGGGATCGAAGCCGATGAACTGGTTCGGCTCGGGCCCGGTCTCGACCACCCACAGGCGGTCGGCGTCGTCGGCGAGCATGGCGTACGGCCGGGCCTCCTCACCGGAGGGAAGCGGGAACTCGGTCACCTCGTGGGTATCCGGGTCGACGCGGCCCAGGGTGCCCCGGACCCAGTCTCCGTACCAGAGCACGTCGTCGGAGGTGATGGCGATACGGCGGGGGCGCGCTTCCTCCCACGGGAGCTCGATGGTCTCGAGCTCGAAGGTCTCGGGGTCGACGGTGGCGATGTGGTTCGAGTTGAAGAGCGCCACCCAGGGACGATCCCGGGAGTCGACGACGATGCCGTAGGGGCGGCTGGAGTTGCCGCGCCGGCCGCCTTCGACCTCCAGGGCCTGCACCAGGCGGACCTCACCGGTCTCGGGCCAGAACTTGCCGATGAAGTTCCCGCCCTGGACGGTGAACCAGACGTTGCCCTCCGAGTCGAAGATCAGGGTGTGGGGGTCCCGGGCCGCCTCGTCGGGCATCCGGTACTCGGTGATCTCACCGGTCTCGGGGTCGAGCCGACCGATGTGGCTGTCGGTGTTGCCCGCATACCAGACGATCCCCTCGGGGTCCACGATCAGGTTGTGGGGGCGGACCCCGTCGGTGTCGTACTTGGTGAACTCCTCGGTCTCGGGATCGAAGACCGCCACGTAGGCTCCCGCCTGTCCGACGAACCAGACCCGTCCGTCAGGGGCGACCATGGGATCCCGGGGACGGGAGTCCTCGTAGGGAACCGTCCACTCCTGGATGTCGGGATCACGCTCATCCTGGGCGTGGCTCGGGGAGGGTGCGAGGAGTGCGACTGCGGCCAGGGCGGCCAGCGACTTCACGACGATCGAGCGCATGTCCTTCTCCTTCTGGGGTCCGACTGTCCGACCGGAGCGTCGGCCGGGTCCTGAATCTGGTGGGCCGGGCCGGCTCGCGCACGGGGTGACGGTTCGCGCACGAGATACACACCGGCGGGCCTCCGCGATCCGTTTGCCGACGGCCGTGGCGCTTGCGGACGCCAGGACTCGTGCAGACGCCGCATGGCTCGTGCGGACGGTCGAGGCTCGCGACGCGGCGCCGTCTCGGATAGCTTCTCCGGCGGTTCATGCTTCTTCAGCCGGAGGGGATCCCGTGGATGAAGCCAATTCATACAGTCGACGCGGCTTCCTTCGCCGCTCGGCGGCTCGTGTGGCGCAGCTCGGCGTGCTGTCGGCGCTGGGGCCCGTATGGGCGAGAGAGCTGCGGGCGGCTCAGGAGCACTTCCCCGTGGTGGGGGCCGAGCCGTGGGGCCGGATCTTCCAGCTGGACGAGGGCGTCTGGGCACTGATCTCCGAGCCCTATCGGGACCGGACGACGTTGTGCAACGGCGGCATCATCCAGGGTGAGAACGGCGTCGTCGTCATCGAGGCCTTCGGGTCCAACGAGGGCTTCGAGTGGATGGCCGAGGAGGCGCGAAGGCTCACGGGATCGGGTCCGACCCACGTGGTGGTGACACATTACCACGGGGATCACACCGCGGGCCTGGAGGCGGCGTGGCGCGCCGGCGCCGAGATCCTGGCGACGCCGGTGACCCGGGACTACACGCGCATGAACGAGCAAGTCCCCGACTCCGTGCTGAACCGTGCGACGCCTCTGGACACCATACGGCCCACCGAGATCGACCTGGGCGACCGCTCGTTGATCATCGTTCCCCGGCGGGGCCACACCGACTCCGATCTCACCGTGGAGGTCGCCGAGCCGAATGTCGTCTTCTGCGGCGATCTGGTCTGGAACGAGATGTTTCCCAACTACGTTGACGCCACCCCGTCCCGGCTCGCCCAGGCCGTGTCGCTCATCCGTGCCAACGAGGCGTCCATCTACGTGCCGGGCCATGGACCCCTGGTGGATGCGGCCGCCCTCGACCGGTACGTGGAGCTTCTGGCCCACGTCCAGGAGGCGGCGATGACGGCGATGCAGGAGGGCCTGAGCGCAGGGGAGGCGGGAGACGCCTACCGCCTTCCCGAGGCGACGAGCGAATGGACGGCCTTCAATGACGACTACTTCGCGGTGGCCATCGCCGCGTGGATGGAGGAGCTCGGCCGGCCGTGAGCGCGCGCGGTCGGATCGCCATCCTCACGGGGGGCGGGGACGTCCCCGGCCTGAACCCGGCCATCCGGGCGGTGACGCTCCGGGCCGTGCGGGAAGGGTACGGGGTGGTGGGGATCCGCCGTGGATGGGGCGGGCTCGTGGACGTGGTCCCCGACCCCGATGCCGACAACTCGGATGCCGTGCTCGAGCTGACCAGCGAGGTGGTGCGCAAGGCAGGGCGGACCGGCGGCACCTTCCTGCATTCGTCCCGGACGAGGCCCAGCCATCTGCCTCGGGAGTACGTGCCGCCCCACGTCCGGGACGAGTACGACGCCGAGCTCAACGACGTCACACCGCAGGTCCTCGAGAACCTGGACTTCCTCGGCGTCGACACCCTCATCGCCGTCGGCGGGGACGACACCCTCTCCTACGCCCATCGGCTCCACGAGGAGGGCGTGAAGGTCATCGCCATCCCCAAGACCATGGACAACGACGTTCCGGGCACGGACTACTGCATCGGCTTCAGCACCTGCGTGACCCGGACCATCGAGCTCACCCACCGACTGCGCACCTCAGCGGGCTCCCACGAGCGGATCCTGGTGATCGAGGTGTTCGGCCGCTACGCCGGATACTCGGCGCTGGTCCCGGCGATGGCGGGCGCCTCGGACCGGTGCGTCATCCCCGAGCATCCGTTCGACATCGGGCTGCTCACCCGCCTCCTGGTGGAGGACAGGGCGAGGAACCCGAGCCGGTATTCGGTCGTCCTCGTCTCCGAAGGCGCCACCATGAAGGGTCAGGAGGGCATGACGTTCGCCCGCGAGGAGACCGACCAGTACGGACACAAGAAGCTCGGCGGGATCGGTGACAGGGTCTCGGCCGCCATACGAGAGCTCTCTCCCCGCTTCAACGACGGGCGACACATCAACACCACGAGCCAGCGTCTGGGCTACCTCGTCCGCTCCGGGGATCCCGATGCCCTGGACTCCATCGTTCCCATGGCCTTCGGCAACTTCGCCATGGATCTCATCGAGGCCGACCGCCACGGGCTCCTGGTATCCGTTCGTGACGGAGTGTACGACTCGGTGCCCATCGATGCGGTGGTGGGATCGACCAAAACCATCGACGTGGACCAGTTCTACAACACCGAGCGGCTCCGGCCGAACTACCGTACCTTCGAGAACAAGCCGCTCTTCATCATGACGAGCGACTGAAACGTCGTCATCCCACGGGGCACGTCGAGTCCCAGTCGAGAC
>CAYWRD010000136.1:0-3689 GCA_964460675.1 uncultured Nitrosopumilaceae archaeon | reverse complement strand
CTTTTATTTTAAAAAATGCATCAAAACCATCTTGTTTTGGCATCTTTACATCCATAAAGACTAAGGCAGGGTTTGCAGATTTGTATAGATCAACTGCTTCTATTCCATCTTTTGCGGTAACCACCTCATATCCTAGTGTTTCAATCATGTATGCTGTGTTTTCTAAGAGAGGAATGTCATCATCTACTATCAGAATAGTGCTGTTTTGTGCCAAGATTCATCAGTTTTTAATTCTTTGAGTATTTATCCTTCTCTGCATAATTAACAGTCACTTTTTTGGGAAATTTTATTGTAAAAGTAGTAGGATTGTTTTTAGCAGATATAGAGCCTCCATGTTGCTCAATTACGTTTTTGCATGTTGCTAACCCTAGGCCAGTTCCTTGTAGTTTTGTAGTGTATAATGGTTCAAAGATTTTTTGTATAGATTCTTCAGGTATAGGTTCGCCGGTATTTTTTATCTCAATAATGTAATCATCATTATCTTCTGAAGTTACAAATTCAACTTCGCCTTGTTTTTCTCCTATTGCTTGCATAGCATTTAAAATCAAATTAATAAAAACAATCTCCATTTTTTGTTTATCGCATTCTAGTTCGATATCAGATGTAGGAAACTTTATGGAAACATTAGATGGTATTTTGATCGAAGAAACTGCAGTATCAATCATTTGAATTAAACTGGTTTTGTTCAGATTAACAGGAGTAATTCTGACGTATTCTAGTACATCTTTTATTTGATGTGATAATCGATTGATTCCATCATCCATGTTGTAGAATAATTTGTCTATCTTTTCGTCTTTTCCTTTGAATTTTCTTTGTAGAACATCTGTTGCTGTTTTTAGTACTGCTAGTGGGTTTTTCATGTCGTGAGCCATACTGGCAGAAAGTTCTCCTATTGCAGTCAGTCTTTCATTTTTCACCTTTACTCGTTCTTCGGCTAACGCTTTTTCAGTTTGGATTAACTTTTTCAAAGAGCTAGCAAGTTCGTTGTATGCTTTGGAAAGAGTATTAATTTCATGAATTGAACTAGATTCTGCACGAGTATCGAAATTTCCTGTAGATAACTGGCGATACGTTTTTGTCAATTTTTCAAGGGGTCTTGATACAAAAAGCGTGATTAGAATACCTATGGTTATTGTGACTATCGCACCTACAATGGATGGTAATAGTATTGAATTTCGTACATCTTCAAGTGATGAAATAATGTCGGCCTCGTTTTGTTTTACTACTACAATCCATCCCAATCCAGATGAATCAGAATCTCTTGATTTGGCGTAGGATATTACTTGGTTGGTATTATCTAAATTGGATTCAAAATTACCTTCTTGAGATGTAAGTTGATTAGCAAAAGGAGCTTGAATGTTTTGATCATATTGTATTCCATCTGAATAAATAATTTGCCCATTATCGCTCAAAAGCATGACTTGTTTGTTTTGTTGATCTAGCAAGCTAGCACTAGTTACAAAATCAGACAGTAAATGGTCTAATCCGATTAAAACCCTAATGGCTCCAAGAAAATCTCCACTCTCATCAGATATTGCAATTCCTATTGGAACAGCAAAAGATCCGTATTTTGAATAGTATTGCAAATCACCAATATAGATACCATCTGACTTTGTTACTTGCCACCACTCCTTATCATATTGCACATAATCAGAAACACCTAATATCAATACAATATTTGCACCGTATGCATTAGTAACAAAAAACTCTTCAGCAAAATCAAATCCATATGTTTGGTCATAATTTTTTATAATTGACGCTAATTCCTGTTGATGTTTTCTTTCTACAGCTTGTGTGATGAATGGTAAGTATCTATCAAAATTTTCATATGAAAAAGTTTTTTCTGCCATGTAAACATCAATATCTTTTATTTGAGAAAATTCCTGATTAGACGATTGCAGTATTTCTCTAATTTCTTTTGCCTTTTCTAATGATTGAAAATCACTAACTCGTCTATCAACAAACAAATTAAGATTTTGAACTAAATTATTTGCAGTAACTTGATTTTTTAACGCAACTGATTCTACAAGCTGTTGTGAGTTAACTTGAAAAGTAACGTATCCCTGAACTGCATAAACAATTGAAATAATTGCCATACCAACCACTAATAGGTAAATTATTCTTACATTCAATTACCACTAAAAATTCTGTTTGGGAATTTAAATTGAAGGCACCCCGCATTTTTGACCCAATCCAATTATATCAAATTTCAAAGGAGAGTTTATGGCAAAAAACGCATATCGGTCGGAAATGGGAATTATGCACGAAATTCTCTCAATTGCCGCCTTTGGAGGTCAGAATGGAGTGAATGTATCAAAGATAGCATCCAAGGCAAATTTGTCACATTACGCAGTTATTGACAAATGTAACAGGCTAATCGAAGCAGGGATAATAGAGCTTCACATGAATAAACGAAACAGAATTTTTACTCTTACAGAGAAAGGTAGGATGTTTTTTGTTGAGTTAGATAGATTCCAAGGTCTTGTAAATTCGCTAAATTTGAGATGTTAAGGCACTCCGTAATAATAGGTATAATGTATTATAATATTTCAAGCCAGTTTTTTTATGAATCAAATCATATTGTCTTTGATTCTGATATCAACAGTTTCAATTACATCAATTGATGTAGCGTATGCCGAAGATAAAATTGGAATATTTACCTTAAATTCTCAAATCTCAACTACAGATGATATACTAGTTACTGGGTTTGTCAACGTAGATTCATCTTACAAACCAGTCAGATTGGAAGTTTATGATCCAAATGGGGATTTGCTTTATCGTCCTGATGTTTATTTTAATGATAATGGACAGTTTAGTTGGCTGTTCCATCCGCCTTTAGGGAAATTTGATTTGACTGGAACTTATACTGTAATTGCAAGCCATCAAGAAATTTCAGAAACAGATGAATTGAAATTTACAGTAAATGAAAGATTAGTAGAACGAACATTGGCTTCCAGTATTGCATATAGTAACCCAACAGATACAAAGTCAAAATCTGAATCTATTAGCGATGAATCAGAAAACAATCAACAGTCAAAAAATGAATCTATTCAAACAAATTCTAAAATAATTTCAGAGTCACCAATATTTGCAATATATTTAGTAGTAATTTTAGTTGGTATTATTATCGCAGTAGTTGTATGGATGAGAAAAACATACGAAAAACCATTAACCCAATAACAAAGCATCCCGCCTTTTTCCATATTCTGTTTTATAAAAAACAAAAAAACTGATTTTATGCCAGATGAATTATGCAGAAAGTGTGGTTTTGAATTACAGATTTATTTGAAGTGTACCGAATGTAGGAGACCATCTCAGTTTATTTGTCATAATTGTGGAAAAAAAACTCATTATCAGGTTCATTATAATTGCAATATCAGTAAAGATAATCCCTTGCAAGAGGCATTTTTCAACAACATATCTGTTGCGTAAAAGGCACCCCGCATACAAGAAATCAATCTAAAATAGAATTTTTTGGGTAATAATTATAGAAATTAGAAATTTCTACCCTATGCCCATCCCACACAGGTTGGAAGATATTTCTTCCAACCAATAATTTACAAAATTTATGATTAGTCGACTCGCTTCTCACATCTCACACAATACCAAAATCTAGAAGTATTAAACAACTCATGTTTGAATTTTGGAATTAATTCAGAACTACATTTTGGGCACTTAGGAGCTTGCAA
>CAYWRD010000135.1:0-3736 GCA_964460675.1 uncultured Nitrosopumilaceae archaeon | reverse complement strand
GCTCGAAGCCCTCTCCTTCGCCATCTCCCAGGCCGAGCTGCGCGGTTGAGCGACACGTCCCTGGTCCGGACGGCCGCCGAGCTCCTGGCCGGGGGACCGGCGCACACCCTCGACGTGGCCCGGGAGGTCCTGGGGCTCAGCGGACACGCCGGCGCCGCGTCGGCCGCCGTCTTCCACCTCCTCGGCGCGGATCCGCGCTTCCAGGTCGACGGTGACGGAATCTGGTCCCTGGATCCTGCCAGGGTCCCTCTGGGGGCGCGCCTCGACACAGTCCCCTTCGCGGTGGTGGACGTGGAGACCACGGGCGGCGCCCACTGGAGAGGGCACCGGGTCGTCGACATCTCCATCGTCGAGGTGGTGGGCGGAGAGATCGTCGATGAGTACCAGACGCTCATCAATCCGGGGCGGGCGGTGCCGCCCTCGATCACGGCCCTCACGGGGATCACCACCGAGATGATCCTGCGAGCGCCGTACTTCGAGCACGTCGCCGA
Source organism: uncultured Nitrosopumilaceae archaeon (assembly GCA_964460675.1). GTDB lineage: Archaea > Thermoproteota > Nitrososphaeria > Nitrososphaerales > Nitrosopumilaceae > CAYWRD01. The sequence goes on along the minus strand of CAYWRD010000135.1, from coordinate 3,245 downwards.
GGAGATCGGGTCCAGGCTCCGGGGCCGGGTCTTCGTCGCCCACAACGTGGGCTTCGACTGGGGATTCGTGGCCGCCGAGCTCATGCGGGCCGACGTGGATGCGCCCGACGTCCCCCGCGTCTGCACCGTGCGCATGTGCCGACGCTTGGTCCCGGCCCTCCGACGTCGTAATCTCGATGTCGTATGCCGTCACTTCGGCGTCGAGATCCACGCCCGTCATCGGGCCCACGGCGACGCCCTGGCGACGGCGCGGGTCTTGCTTCGACTCCTCGACGAGGCCGCAGGTCGGGGAATCGACGACGTCGAGACCCTCCAGTGGTACCTGAAGCGGCGACGGCGGCGGAAGGAGCTCGATCCGAGCCAGTACTCGCTGGGGCTGGAATCGCAGAGCACGACAACGAGGGGTTGATCGATGCACGAAGGGCTTCCACTGAGCCGCACGACGACGGTGGGCTCGATCAGGATCCACGGGGTCGAGGCCGGCGTGGTGCAGCTGGACGGGGGCGCCATGTTCGGCATCGTCCCGAAGCCGCTGTGGGAGCGGAGGATTCCGGCCGATCCCCGAAACCGCATCCCCCTGGCCCTCCGGTGTCTCCTCATCGAAGCGCCCAACGCCCTGGTGCTCGTCGACACCGGTGTGGGGAACAAGTACGACGAGAAGTTCGGCGACATCTACGGGATCTCCAACGACGGCGAGCCCACCCGTCTCGAGGACGGCATCCGCCACGCCGGGTTCGATCCCGGCGACGTGGACATCGTCCTGAATACGCATCTGCACTTCGATCACGCCGGGGGCAACACGGTGCTGGCCGAGGACGGGGAGATCCGACCCTCCTTCCCCGAGGCACGCTACGTCGTCCAGAAGGAGGAGCTCGAGCTCTCCCACCTCCAGAACGAGCGGATCCGAGCCAGCTACGTCCTCGACAACATCGATCCGATCACCGAGGCGGGCCTCTGGGACCTGGTGGAGGGCGAGACCGAGATCACCGAGGGGGTGCGGGTCGTCCCGACGCCGGGCCACACCCCGCACCACCACTCCGTGCTCATCGAGAGCGACGAGGAGACGGCCTGCTACCTCGCCGACGTCTGCCCGACATCGGCCCACATCCCCCTGCCGTGGATCATGGGCTACGACCTGGAGCCGCTGGTCACCCTGGAGTCCAAGCGTGGTCTGTGGACGCGGGCGCTGGACGAGGACTGGCTCCTGGCCTTCGAGCACGATCCCCGGATCCCCTGGGGACGGCTGGATCCGGACGCGGACCGACCGAAGCTGCTGGAGGAGTAGAAGGCCGCCCGGGCCTGCTCCCAGGTCCAAAAGACCTCCGGTTCTTGGTATCTTGGTGGGCTGACCATCGACGTCCGAATGGGCCGACCCAGCGAACCGGAATCGAGGTGTCCCATACATGAGTGATCCCGCGACCACCGCCGTCATACTGGAGGGTGGCGCCCGCACGCCCATCGGCCGATTCCTCGGAGGGTTGAGCAGCCTCCAGGCCCCCGAGCTCGGCGCCATCGCCGTCCGGGCGACCGCCGATCGTTCGGGCATCGACGTGAACGACGTCGACGAGGTTATCATCGGCCACGTGGTGACGGCCGGGGCGGGTCAGGCGCCTGCGCGCCAGGCGGCGGTCAACGGCGGGATCCCCGCGACGGTGCCGGCCGTGACCGTCAACAAGGTGTGCGGCTCCGGCCTGAAGGCCGTCATGCTGGCGGCCCAGGCCATCCGGGCCGGAGACGCCCGGCTCATCGTGGCCGGCGGCATGGAGTCCATGTCCACGGTCCCGTACTACGTCCGTGGGATGCGGGGCGGGGTGAAGTTCGGCAACCAGACCATGGAGGACGGCCTGATCCACGACGGCCTCTGGTGCTCCTTCGGAGCCTGCCACATGGGAGGCCACGCCGAGTACACCGCCGCCAAGGCGGGCGTCACCCGGGCCGAAGCCGACGCGTTCTCCCTCCGGTCCCACCAGAAGGCGGTGGCGGCCATCGAGGAGGGGCGCTTCCGCGACGAGATCGTGCCGGTGGAGGTGAAGGGTCGCAGGGGCGTCACCGTCGTCGACACCGACGAGGGCCCCCGGGCCGACACGTCGCTGGAGGCGCTGGGCAAGCTGCGCCCCGCCTTCGTCCGGGACGCCCCCGACGACATCGAGGAGCACGTCGTCACGGCCGGCAACGCCCCGGGGCTCAACGACGGTGCCGCCGCGGTGGTCGTCGCGTCCCTCGAGTACGCCCAGGCCCACGGCCTGGCCATCGACGCCACGATCTCGGCGTACGCCGCCGGGGCCACCGAGCCCCAGGACCTCTTCTTCGCGCCCATCCAGGCCGTGCGCAGCGTGATGGAGAAGGAGGGCAAGTCCATCGGCGACTATGACCTGGTGGAGGTCAACGAGGCCTTCGCCGTCCAGGCCATCGCCGACATGCGGGCCCTGGAGATGGACGAGGACCGGGTCAACGTCCACGGCGGCGCCGTGGCGCTGGGTCACCCCATCGGCGCGTCGGGGACCCGCATCCTGGTGACCCTGCTCAACGCCATGGAGCACCGGGACGCCCAGACGGGGCTGGCCACCCTCTGCCTGGGCGGAGGGAACGCCGTGGCCCTGTCCGTCGAGAAGGCATGAATCCAGTCAGGGAGGATGTGAGATGAGCACCTTCACGGAGACGATGCGCACGCTGGCGGCCCAGGAGGTCGTGGAGGACCGGCGGGCGCGGGCCGCCATCGGGGTCGTCGCCTTCGCCGTGGCCACGGCCCTGGGCGCCCAGGTCGCCGTCTGGCTGCCCTGGACGCCGGTGCCCGTGACGCTCCAGCCCCTCTTCGTGATCCTCGCCGGCGTCCTCCTCGGTCCCCGGCTGGGTGCCCTGTCCATGGGCAGCTACGTGACGGTCGGAGCGCTGGGGGCTCCGATCTTCGCCAACGGAGGCGCGGGTCTGGCGTGGTTGATGGGACCGACGGGAGGCTACCTCCTGGCGGCGCCTGTGGCGGCGTTCGTGGCCGGTGCGATCGCGGGCGGCGTGACGGCGGGCAGGCCGGACGGACGGGCGGACGGCCTCCGGCTCCTCGCCGGACTCGCCCTGGGCGTGGTCACGATGTACGTCGGCGGCGTGGTCCAGCTCGTCGGCGTGACGGGGCAGTCCCTCGCCGCCGCGGTGGCCGCGGGAGTGATTCCCTTCCTCGCCGGAGACGCCACCAAGGTCGCCCTGGCGTTCTTCGTGGTACGCTCCGCGAGGTGGATGCGGGGCAGGCGCTC
>CAYWRD010000134.1:0-3736 GCA_964460675.1 uncultured Nitrosopumilaceae archaeon | reverse complement strand
CTCCCGTTTCCCGTTGCTTCCGTCCGCTTTCCATGCTCCGGATGCCCCTCCCCGGTCACGCGGGGCCGCTCTGCCCTCCGTGCCCGCCGTGACGGGCGACGCCCTCGGCCCGCCACGATTGCCGCACCACGGCGAACCTACCAACCGGTAGGTATGCAGGTCAAGGACGCGGCTCCTTCCGAGGTCGGGGGGGGCCGTCGAGCCGCTCCACGGAGGGCCTCGAAGCTCTGCGGAATCCCATGCCGTACGGAGCTCTCGGGGGGACCCGCCCCGAAGGAAGGGAGGAGGTCACCCGCCGGGCGCGGGGGCTCGTTGCGGGATACCCATCGGTAGGCTACGCTGGCTTCCATGAGCCGGGATCCCGAAGCGACGCGCACGGCCATCCTCGACGCGGCGGAGGGCCTCGTCCTCGACCGGGGGCTCTCGGGCACGTCCGTCGGGACCATCTCGGCGCGGGCCGGGGTCACGAAGGGGGCGTTCTACCACCACTTCGACACGAAGGCGGACCTGGCCCACGCCCTCATGGAGCGGTTCGCCGCCGCCGACCTGGACCAGCTGGAGGACAACCTCGACCGGGCCGAACGGCTGAGCCGGGATCCCCTCCAGCACCTCCTGATCCTCGTGGGTCTCTACCAGGAGAAGATGGAGCAGCTCACCGAGCCCTACCCGGGCTGTCTCTTCGCCTCCTACCTGCACGAGGCCGAGCTCCTGGAGACGGAGACGTTGGCCGTCCCCCGGCACGTCATGCGCACCTGGCGCGGCCGGCTCGTTCACAAACTGCGGGCGGCGGCGGAGGCCCATCCGCCGGTTCGCGAGGTGGACCTGGAGAGCCTGGCCGACATGATGACGGTGGTCTTCGAAGGGGCTTTCGTGGTCTCGAAGACCCTGCGCGACCCGGAGGTCGTGGCCCGACAGCTCGGCCACTACCGCACCTACCTGAAGCTTCTCTTCTCCCCGCCCTCCCCCGGTCCCGGCACGGAGGCGAACGACGAAGGGAGCGGGCGCGACCCCTCGTGAGCCGCGTCGCCGTCGCCACCGTCTCCGGGGCCGCGGCCCGGGCGGGAGCCGGCCTGGCGCGCCGAGGCGGCAACGCCGTGGACGTCGCGGTGGCCTCCGGCCTCGCCGCCGTGGTGACCCATCCGGGCATGTGCTCCCTGGGAGGGGGCGGATTCCTGACGGTCTGGCCCGACGGCGGCGAGCCGGCCACGGTGGACGGGGGCATGGAGATGCCGGGCCGCGGCCTGGCCCCCGGCGAGCTCGGCCGGGGCGGCCGTCGGGTCGAGCTGGGCTACGCCGGCGGCGTGACCACGACCGTGGGCGCCGGCTCCGTCGCCACGCCGGGATTGCTGGCCGCCTGCTCCCTGGCCGTAAGGCGCTGGGGCCGGCTCCCGTGGAGCCAGGTTCTGGCCCCCGCCGTCGAGCTGGTGAGGGACGGCTTTCCCATGCCCGCCTCGAGCCACGCGTTCCTGACCCATGCCCACGAGGCCATCTACGGGCACGATCCCCGGAGCCGGGCCGCCCTGCACGACGACCGGGGCCGGCTCCTGGGGCCCGGCGAGACGGTCCGGGTCGAGGCGCTCGTCGAGACGCTGGAGCTCCTGGCCCGCGAGGGGGTGGAGCCCTTCTACCGCGGGGAGCTCGGAGCGCGAATCGTCACCCACGTCCGCGCCCGGGGCGGGATCCTCACCCGGGAGGACCTCCGGGCCTACGAGCCCGCCGTGCGGACGCCCCTGGAGACGGAGCTCGAAGGCTGGCGGATCGCGACGACTCCGCCCCCGTCGGTGGGCGGCGCGGTCCTGGCGGCGCTCCTCGCGCTCGCCCCGGATCCGGACCGGGACGGATGGACGGCGGAGGCCGTGGCCCGGCTGGTCCGATGCCAGCGGGCCGTGCTGGAGCACCGGGAGCGGCGCCTGGACCCCAGCCGCGACCTCGCCGGCGACGTGGAGCTGCTCCTGGCGGCCACCGGCCGTGGAGATCCCTCGGCCCTCGAGGAGGGGACCCCACCCCTGGACGACCGGGCGACAGGTAGGACGACCCCCTCCTCGGGGTCCACGCTGCAGGCCTCGGCCGTCGACGAAGAAGGAACGGCATGCTCGGTCACGCTCTCCGACGGCTACGGCTCGGGCGTCGTGCCCCCCGGCACGGGCCTCTGGCTCAACAACTGCCTCGGCGAGCAGGAGCTCAATCCCCGGGGCTACCACGGCCTGCCGCCCGGCACCCGCCTCATCTCGAACATGGCCCCCACCGTTGCCCGCCGCCCGGACGACGGCCGGGTCCTGGCCGTTGGGAGCCCCGGATCGGAGCGCATCCCGGTGGTGATCCACCAGGTGCTGCTGAACCGGCTCCGCCTGGGCATGTCCCTGGGCGAGGCCCTCGAGCACCCCCGCTGCCACGTGCGCCCGGGACCGGAGGGCGCCGTCTGCGTCGCCGAGCCGGGGCTGCCGCTGGAGGCGGTGGACCTCCCCATCCACCGCTATCCAGAGCGCCACATGTACTTCGGGGGCGCGGCCGCGGCCGAGGCGGAACCCGGGGCGGACGGCCCGCCCCGGCTCACGGCGGCCGCCGACTCCCGCCGCTCGGGGGGCACCGCCGGACGCGACGACCGCTGACGCGGTTCACCCGAAGTCCGGACACCTCGCGACGGGAGCCCCCCGCCCCCGCGTCGTAGAAGACCTGCCCTCCCTCCGTGCGCCGCCAGCGGTCGACGTGCACCCCGTCGGCGAAGGCGAATCGGATCCGCCACCGGGCGGACGACGCCTCGTCGGACCGCTGGCTGTCGCCCCGGGTCAGCCCTTCGTCCCGGAGCTCCTCCTCGCACGCTGGATCGATTCGTGCTCCGCCCAAGCGACGGGCAGACCCGATTTCGGGCGGGTTCCGAGCCCGAGCGCGAGCGGGTCCCATAGGCGATCGCACGAGCGCACGCACACCGGAGACGGAGGTGACTCATGTCGGACAGCGTCTACAAGCAGATCATCCTGGTCGGCACGAGCGAGAAGTCCTGGGAGGACGCCGCGCGCAGGGCCGTGGAGCGGGCCTCGGGCAGCCTGCGAGACCTGAGGGTGGCGGAGGTCGAGAACCTGGACATGAAGATCGAGGACGGGAAGGTCACCGCCTACCGGGCCAAGCTGCAGGTCTCGTTCAAGTACGAGGACTGATCCGGGGGGGATCCTGGCGTGCCGCGTACAGGGGGTAGGCCCACGCCCGCTTGAGCCGGGCGGACCCGCCTCCCCCTGAGCCGGGTCGGCGCGCGTTCGCCGGAACCGGGTCCGCGCCGGCCTTCGACCCGCCCGGGCCCGGGCACCGGCGACGGACCGGCGTCAGGGGCCGCCGCGGCGGTCGATCCCTCCCGCCGACGGTTCCGACGCCCCGCCGGATCGGCCGGCCGCTCGGGGGTTTGACCCGGAGTGGCGCCCGCCGGGAGATTGGGGCCATGCGACTTCCCTCCCTCGATCGGCTGACCCGGGGGGCGGCGACGACCCTGCGTCGCTTCCCCGTGGTGCTCCTCGCCGCGACCGTCGCCACCGTGGCGGCGCTCGTCATGGTCGACGAGCCGGGGTCCGACCTGTGGGAGCGGCTGCTCGCCGCTTCGACCCTGGGGCTCCCGCTGTTCTTCGCCCTCACGCTCCTGGCGGAGCGCCGGACGTGGAGCGTCGGCCTTCGGGCCGGGCTCCACCTGTCGGCCGCGGCCGTGCTGGCGGGCGTCTACCTGGCCTGGCCCGGGTGGTCGCATGAGGTG
>CAYWRD010000133.1:0-3791 GCA_964460675.1 uncultured Nitrosopumilaceae archaeon | reverse complement strand
ATCAAAATCAAATGACATAGCACAAACATTAGACCAGACAAAAAAGGAATTTGATAATGCATTAGAAGATGATTTGAATACACATATGGCAATTTCGGCTTTTTTTAGACTAGTCAAAGAAACAAACAAGATGGCAGCAGAAAACAAGCTGGGTAAAGCAGAATCAGAAAAAATTATGCCTGAATTTCAAAGAATGCTAGGTATTCTGGGCCTGTATATTCCCAAACTGTCGCAACAAGAAAAAGAAGAAATTGATTCTATGATTTCAAAACGAGAGCAATTACGAAAAGAAAAACAATTTGAAGAAGCCGACAATATTCGTGATAAAATCAAAGACAGAAACATAGAGTTAATTGATCATAAAAGAAAAACTATCTGGGTAAAAAAAGAAGTTATTAAAGCTGAAATGAAGAATTAATTTTTTATTTTTTATGGTTTGAAATTTTTGAAAATAACGATATACAACAAATAGCTTTAGCTAAAGCTAAAGAAAAGTATGCGTAAAAAAATTAGTTGTATCTAATTAGTTTAATCTAATTTTAGTGTTGTTTAATAATCGTTAAAAGAAAATAATATTATGAATGCATGGAGAAAATTCTGGAATTGGTATGAAGACAAAATTCTAGGAAGTGTGATCATAATTGCAATTATTCAATTTATTCAAGTTCCACACATGGTATGGAATGCAGACATCATGTTAGAAGCAGGAATTGTTTCTAGAGTACATCCGGTCTTGGATTGGTTCTTGTACGGAGTAGACCTAATTGAAATTGTTTCAATAATTAATGTTGGAATGATTATGTTTAGTTTGATACAAAAGAAACGAAAACAAAAAGAAAAAGAAATTCAGTCAGAATTTTCTAATGCAACAGCATAGAAAAATAATCTAATTTTCTTCTCCTTTCCATACAACTCTTTGAGGGAATGGAATCTCAATTCCTTCCTTATCTAAGGCTTGTTTGATAATTTTGTATCCGATTGGGAAAATTTCTCCAATATCATCTCTAGGATGCCAAATAAGCACCTTTAGGTTAACGCTATTATCAGCCAGTGCAGTCACCCAAATTGCAGGTTCAGGCTCCAAAAGGGCATAAGGCAATTTTTCTTTTATTGCATTTTTTATTACAGATATTGCTTTGTCAATATCTTCTTTGTAGGCAATTCCAACTTCAAATTCAGTTCTTCTGACTGGTGAAAGAGAAAATGATCGTAAAATAGAGGTAAAGATTGTTGAGTTTGGAACACGGATTACTGTACCATCAAATTTTTGAATCCTAGTAGAAAAAGTTGTGATTTCTAATACTTTGCCTAGAATATTTTCATTTGGTATCTCAATGTTTTCGCCTTGTTTGAGTGGTTTTTCAATCATTAAGAAAATTCCAGATATCAGATTAGATACTACTGATTGTGCTGCAAAACCTATTACGATACCAAGAAATCCTCCTGCTACTACAATACCTGCAAGGTCTATTCCTTGACTAGTAGTTACAGCTAATAATGTTATGATAATAATTCCAAAGTATATTGCCTTGCCAAGGTTTTTTGCAGTAGCCTCTTCCATTTTATGAGAGAATTTCCTATAAAAAATCATTCGGGCGATTCCAGCAATAATTACACCTACAGCTAGAATGATGGCAGATACAACCAGACTCCAAATTGTAACATTTTCAAATACGACAGTATCCAAGAATTCTAGTGCCATTAATCCACACCCCTGTCCATTAAGAATTCTTTAAACCCGTATTTTGTTGCCACATTTGGAGCAAGTTTCCAGTTAGATTTTGGTTCATAATTTACTTTTGAAACTCTAGCAATAGTTTTTCCCAAATCTTTTTCAAGAATCATAGACAGATCATCAATATGTGCTTCAGTTGAATTCTCAACATAGTACATGTTATGTTCAGTGACAGGAAAAACAACCCTTCCAACTAATTGTCCAGAATCTGTGTTATTGGCAATAGAGATTTTTGTTAATGCAAAAACAAAAGACTCTCGATGTTTACTAATTGGAACTTTGGCATACATACAAAGTTGACCATTCTCAGGAGTTCCATAAAGACCAAACCTTGAATGAATCGGTTCACATGTGAAGCAATCTAAAAGAGAGGATTTCCCATCATCATTTATCACAAATATGCCAATTTCTATTGGAAATGGCACAAAAATATCAACCTTGGAGTTTTTGCTCACATAGATTTGTTTTTCAAATCTAAGAAACATCAAGTCATTGGTTTTTTTAGCAGGTAGATTCATTGGCAAAATAGGACATATTTCAACTTGAAGTTTTCCTGCAGGTCTAGCGATAATTTTTTCAGTAATATTGCCTTCAATGTTTTTTCTATAATATTGAAAAGTGTCATCGTTTTCACGTTTGAAATTAATGTCAGTTTCTGGATAAGACAATTCCAGAGAATCTCCCACATTGAAGCTACCGTATTTAGATAAATTAGATGTAGTTTCAGACAAATCAAAAAAGATGTAGTTGTTTCTATTTAAAAAGGATACGAGATTCTAAAATCATTTTACTATCATTACAGGGATTTTAGATTTGTCAAGAACATAATGTGCGGTACTTCCTAAAAACATCTCACGGATAGAACCCATTCCTCTCGATCCCATAATTATCATATCGCATTTTTGCTTTTTTGCGTAATCCACAATTTTAGGTCCTTCGTCACCATATGCAATAACATCAAGGAATCGAATTTTATTTTGAGAACATTTTCTTTTTGCCATTCTCATAAATTCTTTGTATTTTTTCTTCAATGAACGAGTAATCAATGATGCAATAGACTGTAATTCGGTGGTATTGGTCTTGATAACGTATAAGCCAATAAGGTCAGCATCGTTTTGTTTAGCAAATTGAATCGCTTTTGTCAATCCTCTAAAGGAAGTTTTTGAGCCATCAATGGGGACAAGTACTTTTTTTCTGCGCATAATAATCTAGAAAACCTACTTGAATTTTAGAGCTTCTCAAAGTATCAGATATTATTACATCAAATAATTGGAAAAATGGAAAGTGTATCAATCCAAATTTAATGGCACAGATGCACTTCCAAAAGATTCGTTGATTCTAAAGAAATATTCTTTGCTAGAATCATACTCAAAGGTCGTACCGCCATATCCAATGTTTGGTCCAAAAAAGATTTCAAATTCTCTGGACTGATCTGGTTTGAGAGTAATGTTTCCGCTGGTAAAGTCAGCAGATGAATATTTGAATACTTTGTCACCATTGGTTACATCATAATTACATACTGCGGGACCAGAGCACATCAAAGTTACATTTGAATCAGAACCAGTGTTGATTGCAAGCATTTTGACTGTCAAATACGCTTGTCCCTTCTCGCTTATTTCAAATTCATTTCCGGCATAATAGTAAGTAACGGGGCCAACTTTGTATGCTGTGCCGGTAGTTTCGTATTGATATCTAGTTATTTTTTGCTCAATATCTTTTTGACATTGTAGTCTTTCATAGGCTCGTTTTATTTCAGAGCATGATTCAAGTTCTGTTTGAAGTAAATCTAATCTAGAATCATTATGTTTAGAAGATTGTTGAGGTGACTCATTTTGTCCTGGTGTCACATGAACTATTCCAATCTTGATCAAATGTTGAATGCCGTTTAGGAATTCGCCTTCGGAAATCATTCCCTCAGACCACCAAGCTGCATTGTTTTTTACCCATTCCGGTATGCCTTGCTGTGTTTGATCTTCAGATACAGATGTTTCTGGAACTGTCAGAATATTTTCCTTGATCAAAAATTGAATTGCAGATACAAATTCGTCTTCCGAAA
>CAYWRD010000132.1:1639-3795 GCA_964460675.1 uncultured Nitrosopumilaceae archaeon | reverse complement strand
GCCCGACGCGTTCAGGCAGACGATGAGCAGCACGAAGGTCACGGCGGCGGCGAGTGTCGCGAAAAGGGGTCCGGTGCCTTCGCCCGCCACCGCGCTGTGCAGCGACACCGCCATCGCCTCGGTCCCCACGTCGCGCTCGTCGATGCCGGGCCTCGAGTAGATGGTGCGCGCCATCGCCCGGAGCTGCTCCGACGCATCGTCGATCTCCACGCCGGACCGGAGGCGGGCCACGACCTGCCACGTGTGATTCGAGCGTGCGTCGGCGTACTCGGGCACCGTGCGTCCCCATTGCAGAGGCACCCAGACGTCGGTGCCCGCCGGCCATCCGAAGCGGTCGGCCACCACACCGACGACCGTGTGGGGCACGCCGTCCAGCCGGATCGTACGCCCGACGGCCGCCGAGTCCGCCCCGAGCCGGCCGGCCCAGAACGACTCGGAGACGACGGCGGTGAGGGGCTCCCCGGGATCGTGGTCGTCGGCGGCGAAGAGCCGGCCCAACTCGGCCGGCGACCTCAGCGTCCGGAAGAAGTCCCGGTGCACCGAGACGACACGGATCCGCTCCGGCTCCAGACCACCCGAGACGTCCCGACTCTCCTGCCGATAGAGGGAGGAGGCCTGGAAGAGATCGTCCCGGCCGGTGAAGTCCGCGTAGTCGGGGTACGAGACGCTGAAGCGTCCCAAGCCCCGACGGGGATGGGTGCTGTAGATCTGGACGAGCCGGTCGGCCTCGTCGAAGGGATACGGACGGAGCACGAGCGCCTCGGCGAGGCTGAAGATGGCCGTCGCCGATCCGATGCCGATGGCGAAGGTCGCCACGGTGAGCGCCGTGAAGCCTGGTTGCCGCAGCAGCGTCCGCGCCGAATGCCGAAGATCCGTCATCAGTCCCCTCATCATCATCTCCTCGCTTCGCAGATAGATCGCGTGGGGGACCGCCCCGAGCGCCAGCCTGGTCAGTCGCCAGCCCCCCTTGCCCATCGATCGCCCGTGCTCGAGCTCGGCCCGCCACTGCCGCCACCACATCTCGCGACGATGCGCGGGCACGAGGATCGCGGCAGCCCGGACGATCCAGCGGGCGCCGCGAGAGCCGCGGGGCCCGCCGGGCGGACGCGACTCCGGTGACGACCGATCCGTCATGCCGGCTCCTCCCGCTCCCTGGGGTAGGCGATGCCGTCGATGGTCACCGGGGCCAGAGCCCTGTAGCGATCCAGGAGGCGGATGAGCTCACGCTCCCCGTCCTCGGTGATCTCGAAGTAGCGTCGGGGCGGCCGCTTCTCGTCGTGCGCCACCGCCGCGTCCTCCCAGCTCGAGTCCGCGTAGCCACTGCGCTCGAGCCGCTCCAGAGCTGGATAGACCGTCCCGCTCGTCAGCCCGGTGGCCTCGATGACGTCGAAGCCGTACCGGTGGCCCCGCGCAAGCGCGTGCAGGACCATGACCGTGCCCACAGGAAGCTCCCGAGCCATCACGCTCCCCCCTATATCGATATTCAACCTATATCGCTATTCGACCTGGACGAGAGATCCGCTGCCGGGGTTTCAGAGGCGAGACGATCGATGGGCGGTGAGGGGGAGCCGGATCGCTCCACGCCTCACGGACACCCGCCCGGCTATCCGTCCGACGCCAGCCCGAGGATCTCCCGCACCGGCCCTTCGAGACGTGTCATTCCGCCGGCCAGACCGAGCTCCAGCGCCTCCCCGGGCTCGGCCCCGTCGATCCAGAACGCCTTCAAGGCGAGCATCGCGCCCACCCTGTTGCTGCTGGCGCAGTACAGAACCGTCGGCTCGTCGCCGGCACCCTCGAGGAGTCCGGCGAAGGCCTCCACGTTCTCCCGCGTGAGATCCTCCGCGCCGGAGATGGGCAGTCGAGCGAAGCCGTAGGAGCGATCGGCGGCGTGCCTCTCCTCCCATCCCGCGCCGTCCTCGGCCTCGGGACGCAGGGAGATGAAGCTCGAAAAGCCCGCCCGGGCGAGCCCCTCCATCTGATCGACGGTGGGTTGGCCGGCCGTGACGAGGCCGTCGACAGGCATCCTCGCGTTCCGGACGCCGAGCTCCGTGGCGTCGGTGAGGGTCGGGTCCGCGACAGTGTTGCGTTCCTGCCACGTGCATGCGACGGCCAGAGAGGCCGCCGCAATCAGGACGAAAATCGGTTTGGACGTCATG
>CAYWRD010000132.1:0-1629 GCA_964460675.1 uncultured Nitrosopumilaceae archaeon | reverse complement strand
GTTCAACGATAACCCCTACACCCCGGTCTCGGGACCCGACCGGGAGCGCTCCGCGCCCGGAGGACGGCGCGACAGCTCCGATCCCGGCACGAAGCCTGCATCATGTAGGGATCGGAATGAGCAGAGAACGGACGGAATGAGGCCCCGATTCCTCTTCACGACGTCCGGTCGCGACGATGCGACTCGAGAGATGTGACCGAACGAGCGGTCGCGGAGTGTTGATAGGGGAATTGTATTCCATAATCAGCAGAACGGGGGAGACACATGGATCGGACCCATCGAGGTATTCGATCGCTCGTCCCGGCGCTGCTCCTGTCCATCCTGGCCGTCGGCTGTAACGACGAGCCGGTCGGCGTGGACGACGACGGAGAGCAGCTGCTCGGAGAGACGGGCACGTCCATCACGATCCTACTGACGGACGCGCCCGCAGACTTCATCGGAGCCGCAGAGGTCGACATCGGCCGCGTCGAGGTGATTCCGGCCGACGAGAGCGAAGCGCCCGTCGTCCTCACCGAGGACGGTACGGACGGCTTCGTGAACCTTCTGGACTTCCAGGGGGACGCCACGACGCCCATCGCCGAAGCCGACATCGAGCCGGGCACCTTCGCCCAGCTTCGTCTCATCGTAGAAGCTGCCCGCGTGGAGCTCATCGAGGGCTTCCAGTTCCGCGACGGCTCCACGGAGAAGGATCTCTTCGTGCCCAGCGGCGCCCAGACGGGCATCAAGCTCAACCTCCACGACGAGGACGAGACCGAGGCCTTCGAGATCGTCCCCGGTGAGACGGTGCTGGTGCTGGACTTCGACGTCACCCAGAGCTTCGTGCTCCGCGGCAACCCGGACACGCCGGCCGGCGTGCACGGCGTCAACTTCACGCCCGCCATCCGGGTCACCGCCCGCGACGTCGCCGCCAGCATCTCGGGTGTCTTGAGCACCGCCGACGAGGGCGTAGACGTCGAGGGGCTCACGGTGCGCGCCACGCCTCTGGGCGAAGGCGACGTGGCCGGCTACCAGACGGAGGTCGGCACGGCCCTCACGGCCGAGGACGGCAGCTACACCATCCACTTCCTGGTCCCCGGCGACTACGAGGTCACGGTGGATCTGGATGAAGGCCTCGCCAGCGATCCCGAGTCCCACACCGTGGAGCTCGGAGAGAACGAGGACGCCACCGGCGTCGACTTCGAGATCATGGAGGTCACCGGCAGCATCTCCGGTACCGTCAGCACCGCGGTGGAAGGCGCTACGGTCGAAGGCCTGACCGTCTCGGCCCTACCCGACGCGGAAGGCGCCGAGGCCATCACCACGGAGACGGCCTCCGACGGCACGTACACCATCGGATCGCTCCTGCCGGGCACGTACACCGTGTCCGTCGAGGCGGGAGAGGACCTGGTGACCGAGCCCGCCGAGGCTTCCGTCGAGGTCGGCGCGGACGAGGTCGTCACCGGCGTGGACTTCGAAGTGGTGGAGGACGTCACCGGCACCATCTCCGGTACGGTGACCACCATGCTCGGCGGCGTGTCCGTCGAGGGCCTCACCGTGGTCGCCACGCCCGACGCCGAAGGGGCCGACCCCGTGACGGCCGAGACGGCGTCCGACGGCACCTACACCATCGAGTCGGTGGCTCCGGGCGAC
>CAYWRD010000131.1:0-3803 GCA_964460675.1 uncultured Nitrosopumilaceae archaeon | reverse complement strand
GCTCGGGTGCCGGGGGCGGGACGGTGGCCCGGCGGCTGGCTCCGCTGGCGGAGGCCGGCGGGAGGGTCCTGGTCCTGGAGCGGGGGCCCCGCTTCCGGGACGCCGACTTCACCGGCCGGGAGCTGGAGATGGCGCCGGCGCTCTACGCCTCGGGGGGTGGCTTTCTGACGGCCGACGGCACCATGACCCTGGCCTTCGGCCGGTCGTACGTCGTTTCGACGTTGGTCTACCCCGGCACCTCCCTGAAACCGCCCCGGCGGGTGATCGAGGGCTGGGCCGTCCCGGGCCTGGAGCACGCCGACCTGGTGGAGCGGGCCCGGAGCTACGCCGATCAGAACAACGTCCACCTCTTGGACGACGCCGAGATCAACGAGAACAACCGGCTCTTCGTGGAGGGGTGCCGGGACGCCGGCTACGAGGCCGAGCAGTTCCCGGTGAACGTGAAGGGGTGCATGGGCTCCAGCCTCTGCAACCTCGGCTGCCCCAACGCCGCCAAGATGGGCACGAACCGGGTCCAGCTGCCGGCCGCCGAGGAGGCCGGCGTCGAGGTCGTCACCCGCGCGGAGGTCCTGCGGATCGGCGACCGGAGCCTGGAGGTCGAGGTCTCGGAGGTCCCCGCGGGCCGGCTGGGCGAGCCGTCGGCGTGGGAGCCGGGTCGCTACGAGATCCGGGCCGACGCCGTCGTCGTCGCCGGCGGCTCGGTGGGCTCGTCGTCCCTCCTGCTCCGCTCCGGACTCGGCGAGCGGCTGCCGCGCCTGGGGAGCGGATTCACCTGCCACCCGGCCCACATCCTGGTGGCGGAGCACGAGCGCGAGATCACGAACGACGTCGGCCATCCGAAGAGCTTCTACCTCGACCGCGCCGAGGAGGAGGGCTACGTGCTGGAGACGTGCATGTACTTCCCCTTCGTGACGGCCAAGAACCTCACCGGCTTCGGACCCGAGCACAGCCGCTTCATGCGGGCTTTCCCCAGGCTCCAGATGATCCTCGTCCTGGCCTGCGACCGGGCGATCCCCCACAACCGGGTCACGGTGGACGGTGACGGGAGCCCGCGGGTGCACTACCGGTTCACCGACGAGGTCGTCGGGTCCCTGGTGGCGGCCACCCGGGCCTCCACGCGCATCTTCTTCGGCGCCGGAGCCCGACGGGTCCACGCTCCCACCGCCGATCCGCCGACGCTGGTGGCCGGAGAGGCCGACTGGAGGAACGACCCCTCCGCGGTGGAGGCCCGGATCCGACCCGAGCACTTCCTTCCCGGGAAGATCTCGGTGTCCGCGGCGCACCTCATGGGCGGGTGCGGGATGGGGCGATCGGCGGCGGACTCGGTGACGGACGATCGGGGCCGTGTCCACGGGGTGCCGTGGCTCCGGGTGGCCGACGTCTCGCTCTTCCCCGACGCCCTCCAGATCAATCCCTACCTGACGGTCATGGCCCTGGCGGACCGGGTGGCCGAAGGCCTCCTGGAGGACGCAGGCCAGCTCCTGGAGGGGGCGGCGTGAAGCGGACCGGGGGCCGGGCCGTGGTGCGGGCCCTGGAAGACGAAGGGATCCCCTTCACCTTCGGGATCCCCGGCACCCACAACATCGAGCTCTACGACGCCCTGGCCGACGCCGACCGCGTGCGCCCGGTCCTGG
Organism: uncultured Nitrosopumilaceae archaeon; assembly: GCA_964460675.1. GTDB lineage: Archaea > Thermoproteota > Nitrososphaeria > Nitrososphaerales > Nitrosopumilaceae > CAYWRD01. The sequence continues at coordinate 2,169 of CAYWRD010000131.1, read as the reverse complement.
TCACCGACGAGCAGAGCGCCGGTTTCATGGCGGACGCCGTCTGGCGGGCCTCGGGCCGGATGGGGTGCGCGAACCTGGTCCCGGGAGCCGGCCTCACCCACGCCCTCTCGGGGGTCGCCGAGGCGCTGCTCGACAACGTCCCGATGCTGGTCCTCGCGTGCGGGATCCGACGGGACACCGAACGGTCCTACCAGCTCCACGACGTGGACCAGCGTGCCATGGCGGCGCCGGTGACGAAGGCCACCTTCGTCGTCGAGCGCGGCGAGGAGCTGTACGGGACGATCCGGAGAGCGTGCGCGGTGGCCCGGTCCGGCGCGCCGGGCCCCGTCTTCGTGGAGGTGCCGGCGGAGCACTACCTCTTTCGGCACGAGGTCCCGGAGGGCGGGGGGGCCGGCGGCGCGCCGAGCGGAACGGGGGATGCGGGACCGGAGCGCGCCGCTGCCGACGTCCGCGAACCGCGTCCCTCCGTGGCGTCTCCCCGGCCGGCGCCGGAGCCCGATGCCGAGGTCCTGGAGCGGGCGGCCCGGCTCCTGGCCGAGTCCCGCCGGCCCCTGCTCTTCGTGGGCCTGGGCGCCGCCCCGGCGGCGGACCGGCTGGTCGAGCTCGCCGAGGCGCTGGAGGCCCCGGTCGCCACGACCATCCAGGGCAAGGGCGTCTTCCCCGAGACGCACCCCTTGTGGCTGTGGCCGGGCTTCGGGAGCGCCGCGCCGCCCTTCGCCCGAAAGGCCGCCGCCGAGTGCGACGCCGTCCTGGCCGTCGGGTGCCGATTCCGGGAGGTGGGCACCGGCAGCTGGGGCCTGGAGCTGCCCGGGCCCATGGTCCACGTGGACGTGGACGGCTCCGTCTTCGATCGCGTTTACCCGGCGGAGGTGGCCGTGGAGGCCGACGCCGAGCGATTCGCCGACGCGTTGCTCCCGCTCCTCCCCGATCCCCCGGGTCCCGACGACCAGCTCCGGGCCCGGATCGAGGAGGGCCGCCGCGAGGTGCGGGAGGCCCAGCTCGAGCCCCTCGAGGAGGGCGTGACGCCGGCACGCCTGCTCCGGGGCCTGCAGGAGAGGTTCGGCCCGGAGACCGTGTTCACGACGGACAGCGGGAACGGGACGTTCCTGGCGATGGAGTCCCTGCGGCTGGACCGTCCCGGGCGGTTCCTGGCCCCCGTCGACTACTCCTGCATGGGCTACTCCGTCCCGGCGGCGGTGGGGGCGAAGCTGGCCCGGCCCGACGTGCCGGTCGTCGCCCTGCCCGGAGACGGGGCGTTCCTCATGACCGGGCTCGAGCTCCTCACCGCGGTCCGGGAGGAGATCGGGCTGCTGGTCGTCGTCCTCCGGGACCGCGAGCTGGCGCAGATCGCCCAGTTCCAGGACGTCGCCTTCCACCGCCGTGCCTCCAGCGAGCTCCCCGACTACGACCTCGCTTCGCTGGCCGGGGGCGTCGGCGCGGACGCCCTGCAGCTTCCCGACGACGACGCGATCGGCGACGTCCTCGCCCGGGCCCACGAGCTGGTGGCGGAGGGACGCACGGTGGTCGTGGAGGCCGCCGTGAACTACTCCCGCAAGACGTGGTTCACCCGCGGCGTCGTGAGGACCACGCTGGGCCGGCTCCCGTGGCCGGACCGGCTGCGCTTCGTGGGCCGGGCTCTGCTCCGGCGGGTGACGGAGTGACAGGGGGACCGGGCAGGCAGGGGACGGCGGAGAGACGGCGACCACGAACGGGGTGAGAGGAGCGAAGCATGGCCTGCTGGCGGGTGAAGTCGGAGCCCTCGGAGTACTCCATCGAGGACCTGGAGGAGGAGTTCGAGATCGTCAGGGACATGGCCCGCCGGAGCGCGGCCGCGGGCTGACGGAAGCTCCGCGACCGGGACGAGAGGACGGCCCGATGCCGGCCGGCGACGCTCCACTCCCGGCGGTCTGGTCGCCGACCTACGAGGTCGACATCGGCCCCCACGTCTTCCCCACGGCCAAGTACCGCCTGGTGAAGGAACGGCTGGTCACGGAGGGGACGCTCAGCGAGGGCGAGATCCTGCGACCGGAGCCGGCGTCGTGGGAGGCCGTCGGTCGCGTCCACACCGAGGCCTACGTGCGCAAGGTCCGTGACGGGAGCTTCACGGCGCGGGAGGAGTGGCTCCTGGAGGTGCCTTTCTCCCCGGAGCTGCGCGACGCGGCCCTCGTG
>CAYWRD010000130.1:0-3833 GCA_964460675.1 uncultured Nitrosopumilaceae archaeon | reverse complement strand
CGGCCCGTCCGGCAACGGACCGGCACGCGCGGATCTCTCGAGCGAGCGCACCGTACCGCACACCGTCAGCTCCGCCGGGGGACTCCAGGCGCCTCCTCGGCGTCGTCGTGCTCATCATCCAGCACCAGCCGTCGCAGCTCCCGTCCGAAGCGTCGACGGATGCGCAGCAGGAGGAGCACGGCCGCCGCGCCCAGGCCCGTGGCCAGACCCCACCAGATCCCCTCCGGCCCTCCCCCGACGACGAAGGCCAGCACGGCGCACGTCGGCAGACCGATCATCCAGTACGCCACCAGGCTCAGCAGCATGGGCACCTTGGTGTCCCCCACGCCCCTCAGGGCTCCGGCCGCCGTCACCTGGAGCCCGTCGAAGATCTGGAACACTCCGGCGATGGGGAGGAGCGCGGCTCCGGCGGCCACCACCCCGGGATCGGAGCTGAAGAGCCGAGCCAGGGGTCCGGGGACGAGCAGAAACATCGCCGCGGTGCACGACATGAAGGCGGTGGCGGCGAGGATCCCGGCGCCCACCGCCCGTCGAGCCGCCCGGGGATCCTCGCGTCCCACCTCCTGGCCGACGACGACGCTGGTGGCCTGAGCGACGCCCACCGGGACCATGAAGGTCAGAGCCGCGAGCTGCAGCGCGACCTGATGGCTCGCCACCGCGACGGTCCCGAGCAGACCCATGAGGAGGCCCGCCGCGCCGAACACCCCGAACTCCAGCCAGTGATGGACTCCGATGGGGCCGCCCACCCGGAGGAAGCGCACCAGGGGCGCGACGCGAAGCGCCGCGGGCCGGAAGGGCCGAAGCGCCGGCCTGAGACGATGCCGGGCGACGATCAGCAGCATGAGGACCATGAACCATCGGCTGAGGCTCGTGCCCCACGCCGAGCCCACCGCGCCCAGGCTCGGCACACCCAGATTCCCGAAGATCAGCATCCAGTTGAGGAGGACGTTCACGCCGTTCGCCGCCAGGACGGTCACGACGATGGGGCGGAGGCGGGCCATCGCCTGCAGGCTCTGGCGGAGGACCACGAAGGAGTAGAACGGCACGACGCCCAGGACGAGCCCCTCGGCGTACGCGTCGGCCACCGGGACGACGTCGACGGGTTGGCGGGCGAGCGTCAGGAGCGGGCCGGCCGGAAGGAGCAACGCCATGGCCACGAAGCTCAGGCCGCCCGCCAGAAGCAGACCCCGCTGCACGCCCCGGGCCACGCTCTCCTCGTCGTCGGCGCCCACGGCCTGGGAGATGACCGGGTCGATGGCGTAGAGGACGCCCATCCCGAAGACCGCCATCCCGAAGAAGTAGAGGTTGCCGATGGCGACGGCGGCCAGGTCGGTGGCCGAGACCCGGCCCACCATCACCGTGTCGATGGCGCCCATGGCCATCATCCCGACCTGCACCACGGTCACCGGCGCGGCGATGTGGACGAGCCTCCGGAAGTCCGGGCGGGCGGGTCGGTAGTCCGCGAGCCGGACCCGCCCCCGCTGGGAGCCCGCGGCGTCGCCCGCTATGAGTCGCGCTCCATTCCCGACCTCAGCGCCCGATCACGGCGGATCTCCCGGAGGAGCTGGTCGTCCTCCGTCCCCGCCTCGAACCTCGGCCGTCTGCCCTCGCGGACGGCGAAGAAGGTGATCCACGTCGTGGGGGTCCCGGCCCAGAAGGCCGCGAACCGGGTGAAGCCGTGGACGCCCTTCCTCTTCATGTCCAAGTACACCACGTTCGCCACGATCCACACGAGGGCCGCGACGATGCTCTGGAAGACGGTACCGATCATCCGACGTCGGGCGATGGGGGGGATCGAGGTGGACGGCGCTCATGGTGGGTACGTGTCGCGTACCCGTTCCCTTTCCCGGCGTTGCCCGCCGGATCCCGGGGCCCGATGATACAGCCCTCCCACGTCGAGAACGAGGCCCGCGTGTCCCCATCCTCCGACCCGTCCCCAGGTCCGCGAACCCGGACCTCTCCCGGCGCGCGCCATACCTCCCCCGGCACGCGTACCTCTCCCGGAGCCCGGACCTCTCCCGGCGCGCGGATCCGAAGGCTGTGGCGTCGGCTCTCGTCCCTGCCCGGCGGGACGTGGCTCTTCAGTCGGCTTCTCGGCCTCATGGTGCCCTACAGCGGGACCATGGGCGCCACGGTGGTGCAGCTCGAGCCGGGACGGGTCCGGGTCCGACTGCGCGACCGACACCGGATCCGCAACCACCTGGGCTCGGTCCACGCCATCGCGCTGGCGAATCTGGGCGAGCTCGCCACCGGCCTGGCCCTCATCGGCGGCCTGGGCCCGGAGGCCCGGGGAATCCTCACCGGCATCGACGTCCGCTACACGAAGAAGGCCCGAGGGATGTTGGAAGCAGAAGCCCGTTGCCCGATCCCCGAGGAGGTCACCGAGCCCATGGACCGCTCGGTCCGGGCCGAGATCCGCGACGCCGAAGACGACGTCGTGGCCACCGTCACCGCCCACTGGCGGCTGGGCCCGGTGAGACGGGAGGATGCATGAGGGGTGAGGCCGGAGAACGCATGAGGAGCGAGGACCGATGAAGGGCTCGGAGGCCGAGGACGCCCCGGGAGCCCCGCTCCGGACCGATCTCACCCGCCACGCGGGCGTGGACATTCCCCTCATCTGCGGGCCCATGTACCCCTGCTCGAACCCCGAGCTGGTGGCGGCCGTCTCCGAGGCCGGCGGCCTGGGCGTCCTCCAGCCCGTCTCCCTCACGTACGTCTTCGGCTACGGCTTCCGGGAGGGGCTGCGCCGCATCAGGGAGCTCACCGACCGTCCCATCGGCATGAACGCCCTCATCGAAGCGTCGTCCGAGACCTACCGGAAGCGGATGTCGGAGTGGATCGACATCGCCCTGGAGGAGGGCGTCCGCTTCTTCATCACCTCCCTGGGAAAGCCGGCCTGGGTGGTGGAGCGGGTGGAGGCGGTGGGGGGCGTGGTCTACCACGACGTGACCGAGCGGAAGTGGGCGCTCAAGGCCCGGGATTCCGGCGCCCACGGCCTCATCGCCGTCAATCGCAGGGCCGGGGGCCACGCCGGGCCGCGGGGCGTCGAGGAGCTGTACGAGGAGGTCGCCGATCTCGGCCTCCCCGTGGTGTGCGCAGGCGGCGTGGGAGACGCCGAGGGCTTCGTGGAGGCGCTGTCGTTGGGCTACGCCGGGGTGCAGATGGGCACCCGGTTCATCGCCACCGAGGAGTGTCTCGCCAGCCGGCCCTACAAGCAGGCGATCCTCGATGCCGAGGAAGACGACATCGTCCTCACCGAGCGTCTCACCGGCGTACCCGTCGCCGTCATCGACACGCCGTACGTCCAGAGCCTCGGCCTCGAGGCCGGACCCGTCGCCCGCTGGATGCTGCGGGGGCGGCGGACGAAGCACCTCATGCGAAACATCTACGCGCTCCGCTCGGCCTGGACCCTCAAGCGTACCGCCCTGGACGCGGAGGGCTCCAAGGAGTACTGGCAGGCAGGCCGTTCCGTCGCCGACATCCACGAGATCGTCCCCGCCGCGTCCGTGGTGGACGCGTGCGCCGACGCGGCCCGGGCGGCCGATACACCCGATCCAGCCAGTACACCCGACACAGCCGGTACACCCGACCCACCCGAACGACAACGGAGCAACCCATGAGCCGATTCGCCCGCTGGAGCCATCTCGTCCACCGCCTCGCCCCGCCGCTGGCCGCCGCCCTCCTCCTCGCCCTCCCGGCGACCGGGCAGGGTCAGGACGGCCTCAAGGTCTACATCTCCGCCGACATGGAGGGCGTGGTCGGCGCCGTCACCGGCGATCAGCTCGGGCCCGGCGGCTTCGAGTACGCCCGCTTCCGGGAGTTCATGACCGCCG
>CAYWRD010000129.1:0-3841 GCA_964460675.1 uncultured Nitrosopumilaceae archaeon | reverse complement strand
ATCGGGCTGGTGAACGTGGCGCTCCGGTGGCGGGAGAAGTACTTCCCGGAGGCGGAGGCGCGGCTGTCCCGGGTCTCGACCTGCTCGGCGCCCACCGGCGCACGGGGAGGGAGCTCGGGAGACGCGGAGGTCGTCGGGAGCTGACGCGCGGGGCCGGTCCGCTCCCAGCGGGCCCGGACGGCGCGGCCCGCTGCTGAGCCCGGACCGGAATCGACCCGGCGGCCGGCACACCCTCAGCAGGAACCGCAGGGCCACGGTGCGGCACGGCGGAGGGTCGCCCTCCGCGCGCCCGGCGTGCGGCGAGGAGCGGAGGGCCCGCGGCGGAACTCCCGAGGCCCTCCTACGCCCCCCGGATCGGAAGCCTCCGCACCCGCTCGCCCGTGGCCGCGTAGACGGCGTTCGCCAGGGCCGGGGCCGCGGGCGGCACGGCGGGCTCGCCGAGGCCGGTGGGATGGGCGTCCGTCTCTACGAGGTAGGCCTCGATGGTGGCCGGCGCGTCCCGCATCCGGAGCAGCTGGTAGTCGTCGAAGTTCCCCTGCACGATGGCGCCGTTCTCCACGGTGAGCTTCTCGCCCAGGGCCGCCGACAGCCCCTGGATCAGGCCGCCCTCCAGCTGGGCCCGGCCCATGTCGGGGTTCAGCACCGGGCCGCAGTCGGCGGTCACCACCGCCCGCTCGATCCGGACGTCCCCGCCGGCGGCCGAGACCTCCACCAGGGCCGCCCCGTAGGTCAGGTGGTCGATGCCGCACGCGATGCCCACGCCGTGGCCCTCCGGCACCTCGGCGCCCCAGTCGCCCCGATCGGCGGCCAGGCGGAGGACGCCCTTCAGCCGCTCGGGCTCGAAGGGGAAGGCCTCGGGGAAGCTGGGCCGCTCCACCTCCAGCTCGTCGATGAGCGCCAGCCGGTACTCCACCGGGTCCATCCCGGCCCGCTCGGCCAGCTCGTCGATGAAGCTCTCCACGGCGAAGGTGCCGTGGGTGGTGTGCACGGCCCGCCACCAGCCGCGCGTCAGCTCCGACGGCAGGTAGGTGTACTCGCAGGAGCGGTTCGGGACGCGGTAGGACATGTTCGCCGCCCCGTCCGACTCGCCGACCCCGAAGGACTCCTCGTCGATCTCCGGCGAGACGGTGGCGCTGATCGCCGGCGTGGTGAACCGCTGGCGCCAGGCCGCGGGGTAACCGTCGTCCCCCAGCGTGGCGTCGATGCGGTGCACGGCGCAGGGGCGGTAGAAGTCGTGGCGAAGGTCGTCCGTCCGGTCCCACATCACCTGCACCGGCTCGTCCACCTCCCGGGCGACGAGCGCGGCCTCGGTGGGAGCGTCTGGGTTGATGCGTCGGCCGTAGCCGCCGCCGATGAGCGCAATCTCCACCGTGACGTTCTCGGGCGGGATCCCCAGCGCCCCGGCCACCGAGCCCCTGGCCCAGTTGGGGAACTGTGTCGGGCCCCGGAGGTGGGCCCGGTCGCCGTCGACACGGGCCGTGAAGTTCTGGGGCTCCATGGTGGCGTGGCTCAGGAAGGGAACCTCGTAGGTGGCCGAGATCACCGCGTCCTCGCCGGCGCCCTCGAGGACACCGTCCGGATCGCCCAGCCGGTTCACCGTGACGCTGCCCGGGCCGCTCACCGCCTCCCGCATCGTCTCGGAGTAGCCCTGGCTGGTGTCCCCGGCGCCGGGTCCCCGGTCCCAGGTGATCTCCAGGGCGTCCCGGCCCCGCAGGGCCGCCCAGCTGTTCTCGGCCACCACGGCGACGCCGGCGTGGACGTTGACGTCCCCGCCCTGGGCCGGGACCTGCACGACCTGCACGACGCCCGGCACCCGCAGCGCCGCCGCGTCGTCGTAGCTCGCCACCGAGCCCCCGTGGGTCGGGCAGCGGGCCACCGCGGCGAAGAGCATGCCGTCCATGCGCACGTCGGTGCCGTACTCCGCCCGCCCCGTGACGATGTGGTGCACGTCGACGCCCGTGTGGTCCCGGCCGAGGAGCTCCCACTCGTCCGGCGTCTTGAGCGTCACCTCCTCCGGGGGCGTCTGCCGGGCCGCCGCCTCCACCAGCTCGCCGTAGGTGAGGCTCCGGCCGCTGGCCCCGTGGGTGACGGTGCTGCGGGCCGCCTCGAGCTCGCCGGCGGGGACGTCCAGCTGCTCGGCCGCCGCCGCCACGAGCATGGCGCGGGCCGTGGCCCCGGCCCGGCGGAGCGGGTCCCAGTTGGTCCGCACGCTGGCGCTGCCGCCGGTGCCCTGGCTGCCGTACGTCTCCTGGTCGGCGGGCGCCGTCTTCACCCGCACCCGGTCCCAGTCGAGGCAGAGCTCCTCGGCCACGATGAGGGCCAGCGAGGTGCGCACCCCCTGCCCCATCTCGGACTTGGCCACCGTGATCGTGGCCGTGTCGTCCGGGTGGATCTCCACCCAGGCGCTGGGTCGGAAGCCCTCCGCGGGCTCGGGCGTGCCGTGGGTCGAGGGGACGTCGCTGGTGGAGGGCTGCCCGCCGTCGGGCGCGCAGCCGGGGAGGTAGATGGCCATGAGCAGGCCGCCGCCGGCCGCCGTGCCGATCTTGACGAAGTCCCGGCGCGAGAAGTCGCCCCCGGAGGTCGGCGGCCGCTGTCCGCGACCCCCCGCCGTCACCCCGGCCGCCGCGGCCGCGGTGGATCCGCGGTCGGCGGATCCGGGGTCGGCGGCCGTGTCCCGCGGGCCGCGCTCCTCGGCGGCACGTCCCGCCCGCTCCAGGGACCGGCGCGCCAACTCGTTGGGAAGGAAGCCGGGGTCGTCTCGCCGGGGGCTCACGATCCACCTCCCTGCCCGGCGGCGCGCTTCACCGCCCGGCGGATCCGCACGTAGGTGCCGCAGCGGCAGAGGTTGCCGCTCATGGCCTCGTCGATGTCCTGGTCGGTCGGTGCCGGGGTCGAGGCCAGGAGGGCCGCGGCGCTCATGATCTGTCCGGCCTGGCAGTAGCCGCACTGGGGGACGTTCTCCTCCTCCCAGGCGAGCTGCACCGGATGGCTCCCGTCCTCCGACAGGCCCTCGATGGTCGTGACCTCGGAGCCCTGGACCGTGGACATCGGCGTGACGCAGGCGCGGACGGGTCGTCCGTCGACGTGGACCGTGCAGGCGCCGCACTGGGCGATCCCGCAGCCGAATTTCGTGCCGGTGAGGCCCAGCACGTCACGGAGGGCCCACAGGAGCGGCATCTGGCCGTCCACGTCCAGCTCCCGGGACGTGCCGTTGACGGTGAGACGGATCATGGCGTCCTCCCTCGGGAATGGGGTCTTCCCGAGGGTACGTAGGACCGGGCCTCGTCGCCAGGCCGAACGCCCTCTCGGCGGCCCGGCGGAGGCACTCGAGGGTCGGGGGGCGTTCTCCAGGGTCGCGGAGCAGCCCGGACGAACGCCGCCGCGTCGACAGGCTCAGCCGGCGCGGAGCGGGTCGACGGGACGGGCGGTCGTGGCCCGGAGCGGCGGCGGGAGCGAGGTTTCCCCAGCTCGGTGCCGCCCTGGTCTCAGCTCACCTCCCGGACCACGGCGAGCTCTTCGCCGAGGCGCTCCTCGAACGCCTCCGCCGGTTGCGGCCGGCCGAACAGGTAGCCCTGGGCCCACGGGCACTCCTCCTCCTCCAGCCAGCGCCGCTGCGCCTCGCTCTCCACGCCCTCCGCCACGACCCGGAGATTCAGGGAGTGCCCCATGGTGAGGATCGTCCGGATGATCGCCTCGTCGGCGTCCCGCTCGCCGATGCCGTGGACGAAGGACATGTCGATCTTGAGCGCGTTCGCCGCCAGCTCCCGCACGTAGCTGAGCGACGAATAGCCGGTCCCGAAGTCGTCGATGCAGACGCCCACGCCCAGGTCGGCCAGGGCCC
>CAYWRD010000128.1:0-3856 GCA_964460675.1 uncultured Nitrosopumilaceae archaeon | reverse complement strand
AGCTCATTGCCTATCTATCATTATTCTATGTATACGCGTGTTTTTTTAGGTCTAATAAACGCTTGTTATTTCAAAATTAAGAGTTTAACTGTGATTCAATGACTTTTTTGAATGATTCAAAAGGCTGCGCACCACTCAATTTCACATATCCTATCTGATCATTTCCAACAAAAAATCCAGGTGTTCCATCTACACCATAATCTCTTCCATCATTAAGATCATTTCGTACTTCTTCAAGATATTTTCCAGTATCTAGACAAGAATCAAATTTTTCTTGTGCTAGATTAATTTCAGATGCGTATTGTTTGAAAGCTATAACAGCTGAAGCCACATCTAATTTGTTCCATTCTTGTTGTTTTTCAAATAATGTATCATGATACTCCCAATACTTTCCTTGTTCATTTGCACATTCAGCTGCAACAGCTGCAGGCATTGCATTTGGATGGGAGCTCTGTATGGGGAAATCTCGGTAAACCAACTTTACCTTTCCTTGGTCAATGTATTCATCCATGATTAATGGTAAAGTTTGGGTATAGAACCTAGCACAGAATGGGCATTGATAATCAGAAAACTCTATGATAGTTATTGGTGCATTTTGATTACCTCTGATTGGATCATCGTCTATTGAAATTTTAACAACCTTTGGCTGATTATCATATACCTGAAGATTATCAATCTTAGATTCGATTCTAGAAATTGCATCATCAAATTCTGATTGCGTTACTTTGTTTGAGTTTGCCTCAGACACATACAACCCTGCAAAGAATGCAGCAATTCCCACTGCTACGATAATTGCTACCATTGTGCCTTTGCTAGCTGATCTGCCTGTCTTGGGCGGACTAGATGAGAAATTTTCCATATATTCACTCATTTGAACCTGCTCCACCTAAAGTATACTTAATCCTATTGCCAAATTTTTTAAAAATTAGTAAAGCCAATGGTGGGATCTGAACCCACGACCTTTCGCTTACAAGGCGAATGCTCTAGCCAGGCTGAGCTACATTGGCACGTTGTAAAATGCAATTCGGGATAGTTTAAAGTGTTACCTGAAATTAAATTATTTAGAATTTTTATGATTTGAGTTGCATTACAGATAATTTAAGAAATAATTTTTACAAAGTCTTAGATTTTATTCTTCATGTCAAACCCAACTGAACAACCAATCGATCCTGATAAATGGGTGTTTGGTGTGATGTATGTGAAATTGAAATAATTGGGTATCATAACTGGGAAAAACACTTGAAATCTACTAAACACATCACAAAACTGCCCTAAATTGCATTTAGGACCGTCAATTTTTAATAATGTATGCTCATGGACAATTCGTCTATGAAGTTTCGACATATTGAACCAAAAAAACTCAAAGTCTTAATGTTGATGTTTTTTGGTTCGGGGTTGGTTGGAATAAGCTTTGGTTTACAATTAGCAGAATTTATGATTGTTACAATGGGCACAGTCAATCTTTGTATTGGTGGTTTTTTGGGATGGATGTTTTTTACCCAGCCTGAAAAACTCAAAGACAAAAGAAAAAGGAAACGTGACAAAAAATAAGGATCACTGCAATACCGCAAACACAGAATCCTGCAATAATGCACTTGAATTAACAAAAAGAATATGTTGATTATCTAATACTCACAGTTTTGAGGAATCTAAAATAACACATTAAAAAGTATAAATAATAATATTTATTCAGCATTTTCAGATTTGCTCGATTTAGTTGCGAAAAAACTTTTCCTAACCAAAGGTAAAGGCGTACATGAAGATAGGCTAACAAGCTTTGAATTTGCTTTACGTGATGCCGGCATTGCAGGAACCAATCTAGTGTTGATATCTAGCATATTTCCTCCTGGTGCTAAACTAATCTCTAGAAACGAAGGATTAAAACAAATTAATCCTGGCCAGATCCTATTTACAATTTATTCTAAAAACCAAACAAATGAACCACACAGACTATGTGCTGCATCTGTAGGTGTTGCAAGACCAAAGGATGTTAGTAGGTATGGATATCTTTCTGAGTATGAATCATTTGGGCAAAATGAAAGACAAGCAGGAGATTATGCTGAAGATATTGCAGCTCAAATGCTTGCATCTTCATTAGGAATTCCCTTTGATATTGACAAAAGCTGGGATGAAAAAAGACAACAATGGACTATATCTGGACAAATTTACAGAACACAAAACATAACTCAAACTGCCAAAGGCAATACTGATGGAAAATGGACTACAGTTTTTGCAGCTGCGGTTTTGTTGGTTTAATTATTTCCTATATCCCTTAAGATAGAATATTGCCGCAGCTACTGCTGCTACACCGATAATAATTAGCACAATACTTGATTCATCTAAACCAACATTATTGGTATTGTTTTCTTGAGTTTTATCGCCAACTGTAAACACTAATTCATTTGAATTCACAGTAGTATCTCTTCCAAAGAGGTATTTTCCTTGTATTCTCTCACCCGAAGAAGGATCAAAAACCCAACCTTTCTTGGTAATGTCTTTTGGAATATTTTCATTATCTATCATATCTGTTTCTAAAATATTTCCAACCACATCAGACACATTCGTGGATTCTGGTGATAAAACAACTACTTGAATCAAAGAATTCAACGGATAAAACCCAGAAGAGAAATATTCTGATCTTTTTAGCTGTTCTGTTTCTAAATATTTTAGGGGTTCTATTTTGCTCAAAGATGATGCAACATTAGGATAGTTTTTGGATAGTTTAATTTGCATTAAAGATGAATTATCTAGTGGTATTATGGATACAGTCATTCGTGAGTCCACGTCTTTGGATAAATCTAATGCAGTGTCATAGAAACCGCCATTATCTCTGATTATTTGTGGCAGCAACAGTGCAGTTAATTTTTCATACATAGAATCCGTTGATTCTTGAGGCATAGTGTATACTGCAGATATGGTCCCTTTTCCAGAAATTACTCCTGATGTTTCAAGTGCAGTATTTGTTTGCTCAGTTGTGTGAATATACACTGAATGAAATTCAGCATTAGTGTCAAATGCATCATTAATATCAGATATGAGGGAATCCCCTATCTCCCTTGCACTATCTTGTATTGCAATTACTCCCTTGTCATTGGGGTCTCTTTTTACATTTATCATAATGCATGATTCATCCAATACTCCCAAGACACAGTTTTCTTGATTGGTGACAATAACTGCTACTACTCTATCGTTTTCTCTAATTCTTTGCTCTAATTCTTTAGGAATTTGAATTTCTTGAACACTTGTACTTTGTAAGGTAATTGAAGCTGTAACATTATGTGAAATAATTTTGTCTATTACTATCTGTGCAGTTTCCTGGTATGTTGCAAGCCGCATTTCTTGAGAAAATGCATAATCTAGAGATACTCCGAAAATTAACATAAAAACAATAATTGAAATGACCTTAATCACAGGAGCCTGTCTTTTGAAGAAATTATTAAATTTACTCATAATTTAGCCACACGGTAGATTTGACTTTTTTTAGTCAAAATTATGATTATTTCACATCACGAAGCTAATATTGGAATTTTTATCTAATAATTAATCATGGCCTTGGCTCCATTTCTTGATGATATTTTTCAAGATCCAATATTCTCCATCACTGCAATACTTGCTTCTTTTGGAATTGGTATATGGCAGGGAAATATTTTAGGACGTGCAGTACTCCTTAGATTTCCAAAATTACAAGATCATGCTAAGATAGTTTCTGTTTCACTTTTTTTTCTTTTTTTGATGAATGCCATAATCAGCGTTCCGCGATTTGCATCACCTGAAAAAATTCAAATCTCTTCACTTTTTCAAACTACAAGCACTACGGATTTTCTGTCTCTTCTTTTCATTATATTTGGCGTAAATA
>CAYWRD010000127.1:0-3870 GCA_964460675.1 uncultured Nitrosopumilaceae archaeon | reverse complement strand
AATTTTTGAGTTCTTTGAGCAAGCTTATGTTGCTTAGAGTACATACTGCAGTAGAAGAGCCTGGAATGCCAAGAAAATACTCTTCTTTTATGGGTAAAACTACCTTGCAAATCTCACCAATAATATCTCCAAAACCACTCAAGTTAGCTCACTATTTTGCCAATGAGTTGAATGTTTTTTGTGGTTACTTTAGGATGAATCGGTAATGACAATACTTGTGTTGCAGCCCAATCAGTGTTTGGTAGTTTAGTTTTTGTTTTGTATATTGGAATCTTATGAATTGGTGTAGGATAGTACACTGCAGAACCAATTCCTTTAGATTTTAATTTTTTTTGTAGCTTGTTACGGTTCTTTGCAGCTATTGTATATAATGACCAGTTTCTTTTTTCGCCTTTTCTTGGTACAGGTATTTGCAAATCAGAATCAGAAAGTAGTTTTGATAATAATTTAGCATTTTTTGTTCGAATCTTGATAAATTTGGATAGTTTCTTTAGTTGTACTTTGCCAATTGCTGCACTAATTTCTGGTAGTCTAAGATTCAATCCAAATATCTTAGAATCATATCCGTGAATCATTCCATGATTTCTTATCATTAGTAATTTGTCGTAGAGTTTTTTGTTATTAGTAACAACCACGCCACCTTCACCTGAAGTTATTACTTTTCCCGGATACATGCTATAACATCCCAGATCAAAAAATGTTCCAGTATGTTTTCCTTTAAATGTAGAACCAAGAGATTGAGCTGCATCTTCAACCACAGCTAGATTGTTTTTATTTGCAATTTCTTTGATTTTATCAACATATGCTATATGACCATAAAGATGTACTGGCATTATTGCTTTAGTTTTTTTTGTTATTTTTTTAGAAATAGACTTAGGATCGATTGTAAAATTTTCTTGTAAAATATCTGCAAATACTGGCTTTGCACCAGTAGAAGCTATTGCATTTGCACTTGCAACAAAGCTAAAAGACGGTACAATTATCTCGTCTCCTCTACCAATATCTAGGGCATAAAGCGCTGCCTGAAGTGCGGCAGTTCCAGAGTTTACTGCCACTGCATATCGTGATTTTACTAGTTTTTTTACTAATCCCTCTAATTCTTGTACGTTTTTGCCTCCATATTGAGAAGCAGATGTGAGTCCACCGGATTTGAGCACAAAGTTTACTGCCGAAATCTCTTCTTTTCCAATAATTGGGCTGTTTATGGGTACGGCCACAAAATTTTTCCAAATAACTAGACTATAAACCAGACTACGCATGAATTTTTATATTTCAAAATTTGGAAAAAAAGCGCATAATGGAACGACGTCATTTACAAGAAACCGACAAAGGCTACAAAGTGTTTTTGTATATTTTCTATGTTTGCGCAGTAATCATGTTATCAATTTTTGCGTTTGGTGTTTATTCTATGACAGAAGAATGGCAAGAAAAAGGAACATACGTAATGGGTGAAGTAATTCATAATACAACCATTCCATTTGAGAATTTTGCAAGATTATCTACATGGTTGTTTTTCTCAACAATAATTGGTTGGTATTGTGTTACAAGAATTGGATGGAAGAGAACAGCAGGAGACAAAATCGTTGGAGTAAAAATGGCATTACTTCAGCTAATGTTGCTTGGGTTTGCAATAATTACATTATATGAAGTTCTTTACAACTTTACAGTACTTAATGCAAAGATTGCAGCAGGGATTGCAGAAGGAATAGTTCCCGATATTGATAAGCTGTACATAGCTTATCCAGATCCAAATGCGCCATGGAATCTAGTATTTGCAACCAAAGTTTTTTTGGCAGCATTCATAATTAGCGCTCATGCATTTTACCTAAGCACAAGACCTAGGAAAAGTCTTGATGAGTTGGAGACGTAACTTTATACATTTAGCAAAGAAAAGTGGTACAACATGGATATTATGGAAAAAGTCAAGTTAATTGAAAGAGCTCCAACCGAAGAGGTAGTCACTCATGATGAGTTAGTTGAATTACTTAAGACAAATTCTTCACCCAAACACTATATTGGTTTAGAGATATCTGGATTCTTACATCTGGGCAGTCTGATTAGTACAGGTTTCAAGATAAATGACTTTGTAAAAGCTGGTGTAAATTGTACAATATTTTTGGCTGATTGGCATACTCTGATTAATGACAAGTTGGGTGGTAATTGGGATACAATCACCAAGGTTTCAAAATATTATACAGATGCATTCAAGTTGGTATGTCCTGATGTCAATATTGTTTTAGGTTCAGATCTTTACGATTCTAGAAAAGAGTACTGGAAAGAGTTTGTCCAATTTACAAAACACATGTCTCTTGCAAGAACTATGCGTACTCTAACTATTATGGGTCGTTCTGAAGAAGAATCTAAAATTGATTTGGCAAAGCTACTTTATCCACCAATGCAAGCAGTCGATATTCATTCACTTGATTTAGATATTGTACATGCAGGGATGGATCAAAGAAAAATTCACATGCTAGTCCGAGAGATTTTTCCAAAAATGAAATGGAAGGTACCAATTGCAGTACATCACAAACTTTTACCCGGGCTTTCAAAACCAGAGACCTCTGATGACTCACAACTTGGAAAGATGAGTAAATCGGATCCAAATTCAGGAATCTTTATTCATAATACAGATAACGAGATTAAGAAAAAGATCAGCAAGGCTTGGTGTGAGGAAGGAAATACTAACAATCCATTACTAGAGATTGCAAATACTGTAATCTTTCATGAGTACGATGAATTCAAAGTAGAAAGGCCTGAAAAATTTGGTGGCAATGTATCGTATCATGATTATTCTGAGCTGGAGTCAGATTTTGCGCAAAAGAAGCTTCATCCTGGAGATCTAAAGCAAACTGTGGGAAATTATTTAGTAAAGATCATATCTCCAATACGAGAAAAACTAAATCTAGATCAAGAACTATACGATGCAATTAAGAAGAGTTACTAGCTTTTCTATCAAACCTTGAGTTCTGGATTTGTCTGTTCTTCAATGTTGTATTTGGACTTGTACCCTCTTGGGTTAATCATCAAATCTTTATAGGTATAAGTTGAAGAATTTCCAATAATTACAGTACTAATCATTCCTAGTTTGTCTGAGTGGTTTGGAAGATTCTCCAAATCAGTTAATACTACTGATTGCGAATTTCTAAATGCTCCTTTAATTATAGCTACAGGGGTAGTTGGTTTTCTATATTTTAGAATAATTTTTCTTGCGTCTTGTAGTTGATGAATTCTTTTCTTGCTTGATGGATTGTAAATTACAATTACAAAATCACCTTGAGCTGCTGCCTCAACTCGTTTTGTAATAATCTCCCACGGTACCAATAAATCACTCATGCTTAACACTGCAAAGTCTGTCATTAATGGCGAACCGATAATTGATGCACATGAATTAAGAGCTGATACTCCAGGAATAATTTCTACTGGAAGACCATCTTTTGGATTCCATCCAGATTCAGCTAGAATTTCATAGATTAATCCTGCCATTCCATAAATTCCAGGATCGCCACTAGATACCAACGATACTGTTTTTCCTGATTTGGCAAGATCTATGCATTGATGTGCTCTTTCCACTTCCTGTGTCATTGCATAACGATACACATCTTTTCCTTCAATCAAATCCTGAACTAGATTGACATAAGTTTCGTATCCTACTATAGTATCACTTTCTTTAATGGCATCTTTTGCCCTGAAAGTCATATGATCGTGGTGACCGGGTCCCACTCCAACGATGTATAGCTTGCCTGTCATTGTGAAAGTAAAAGTTTCTTCAAGTAATTTATCCTTTTAGGGTTATTGGAATGGATCGATAAAAGGACAATTGACTATATGATCTTCATTCATTGGTTTTGCCAAAATAACAGATAACATCTC
>CAYWRD010000126.1:421-3961 GCA_964460675.1 uncultured Nitrosopumilaceae archaeon | reverse complement strand
AGGTCGCCGCCCTCGACGTCCTCCAGATGGATGTAGTCGCTGATGCCGATGACGAAGGCCCACTGGGTGGGCGCGGTCCGCTCGGAAGGCCCGAAGGCCAGGAGCGGCACCGTCATCATCAGAGCGGCCAGACGGCCGAGGGCTCCAGGGGACGTCGCGGATCTGCGGTCAGATGGCTGCGTTCGGGGGGTCACGTGCCTTTCTCCATCCTGTAATCCACGCCCTCCATCGCGCCCTCGACCTCCAGGCTCGAGCCTCCTCGCTCGACCCGTTCCCTGGCCTTCGCGATGATCGCCTCGAGCTCGTAGTCGGTCCGCGTGGGATCGTGGTGGAAGAACAGGAGCTTCCCCACGCCGGCCTCCTGGGCCAGCCTGAGGGATTGCTCGTACGTCGAATGTCCCCAGCCGACACGCCGAGGGTACTCCTCCTCGGTATACATCGAGTCGTGGATCAAAAGGTCCGCGTCACCCACGAAGTCGACCAGCCTGGCCCTGAAGTCCGGCTCCAGCTCCCGGTACATGTCACCCTCGAGCTCGTTGTCCGGGATGAAGCAGACCACCCGTCCTCCGACCTTGATCCTGTACCCCAGGACGAAGGAGGGATGGCGCACCCGCATGACGTCGAGGACGGCGTCTCCCACCTCGTACGTGCCCTGGTTCAGATGCTCGAACTCCATCTCTGCGGCGACGAAGCTGAAGGGCACCGGGAAGTAGATGGGGCCCATCTGGCCGGCGAAGAGGTTCTGGACGTCGATCTCCTTCTGCCTGGGCCCGATGACCCGGATCCTGTCCTCGGCATCGTAGAGCGGGGCGAAGAACGGAAAGCCCTGGATGTGATCCCAGTGGAAGTGGGTCAGGAAGATGGGGATCGCGTTGGGTCCGCGCTCCACGATGTCGAGGCCCAGCGGACGGATGCCCGAGCCGGCGTCGAAGATCAGCCGCTGCTCCCTGTAGTTCACCTCCAAGCACGTGGTGTTGCCGCCGAAGCGGACGGTCTTGGGTCCGGGCGAGGGGATCGAGCCGCGTGTGCCCCAGCAGCGCACGGTCACGGATGTCGAGAGCTCTGAGTCCAGATCGTCGGTGTGGCGTCCGGAGCGAGTCTCCGTCTGGGTCTCGGGTGCTGAATCCACGGTCCGGTCTCCCAGGCATTCCAGGGGGGCATGGTGGTGCCTCGACGGACGGGCACGCATCCCCCAATGTAGGGGCCCCGTCGGCCGGGTCGCGAGCACTTTCCCCGTTCTCGTCACGTTCTCGCGGTGGCTGACGCGTGTGCATAGCTTTGAGACTCCGGCCTACCCCGCTCAGGAGAGCACCACCCCGAGATGGATCCCACACCCGGCCCCGTCGCCCAGGAGAGCCCGCCGCCGACGCTGACGCGAGAGCAGATCAGCGTCCGGCTGCGGGAGGTGGCGCTGTTCCAGGGCCTCGGGCAGGACGACCTGTCCGAGATCCTCCGCATCTCCGAGGCGGTGCGCGTCGACGCCGGCGAGTACGTGTTCGAGGAGGGCGAGCGAGGCGATCACTTCTACGTGATCGTCCACGGGCGCGTGGAGCTTCGGAAGGCGACCGGGTCGGGCTTCAAGAAGCTGGCGATCCTCCGTGCCGGACAGGCGTTCGGTGAGATGGCGCTCCTGAATCAGACGCCGCGCTCCGCTTCGGCCTACGCGCTGCAAGACACCTACCTGCTGTCGGTCTCCCGGGCGGCGTTCGCCCAGATGCTGGGCGGCGACACCCTCTCGGTCCGGCTGCTCAAGAACCTCTCGAAGGCTCTGTGGGCCACCTCGGTGCGGCTCGCCTCCCAGCAGCACGCCAGGACGTCCACCGACAACGACACCGGGCACGAGACCCTGTCGGAGTTCAACCGACTGCTCCGTGCCAGGCTCCTGCCCCGGGTGACGCCCCGGGTCAGCGGGTACGACATCGCGGCGACGACGCTCGCTCCCCGCCAGGGATCGGGCTCCACGGCCTGGGACTGGTTCGTCCTCACCGACGGCCGTCCGGCGTTCGCCGTGATGAAGGCGGTGAAGAACGACATCTTCTCCGCGCAGCGCCTGGCGGCCGCCCGCATGCTCCTGCGCAGCCTCGCCGCCGAGCCGCACCCGTCGCTGGGAGCGCTCGTCACAAAGGCGGCCCGCGGCCTGCGCGCCGGCTGGATCGAAGGGTTGTCGGGACCGGTCACGGTGGGGGTGATCGCCCTGGCCGACGGAGCGGCGGAATGGGTCGAGGCCGGCCCCATCACCGGGCTCGTGGTGCGGCGCGACGGGAACACGGAGGACCTCAGCCGTCATGCGCCGGCCCTGGGCGAGGACGGGGACTGCTCGTATGAGTCCGAGGTGGTCGTCCTGGCCGAGGACGACTGCGTGGTGGCCCTTACCGACGCCCACGCGGACGCTGCGGGTGCCGTGGCCTCGGCTCTGGCCGACGCACCCATCGAGAGCTCCGCCGGCGCCCTCTCCAGGGTCATGGGCCGGGCTCAGCCGGCCGCCGGCGCGGGGGTCGAGGGCTCGGACGTCAGCGCGTCCGTCGTCGTGCGGACCGCTCCGTCCCCGTAGGGGGTACCTCGTACCCCCGGTCGAGCGTCCCGCCCCGGACGGTGTGTGGACGGTGGCCGGATCCGCATTGAACTTCCTCGGAAGCCATGAATCGATGCCAGCAACGGAAAAAGAGATACGCGAGGCGCTGAAGGGCGTCAAAGACCCCGAGCTCGGCCTGGACCTGGTCGTTCTCGGCCTGATCTACGACATCGAGGTCGAAGGCGATCACGTCGACGCCGTCATCTCGCTCACCTCGCCCATGTGCCCTGTCGCGGGCGAGATCGTCGAGAACGTGAAGGAGACGATCGAGGGCGTGGACGGGGTCGAGAGCGCGGACGTCGAGCTGACCTTCGATCCGCCGTGGACGCCCGACCGGATCAATCCGCTGATCCGGTCCTCGTTGGGACTGTAGGCGGCCACGACGGTCATCACGAGCCCCCGTCCCCGGGACGGGAGCGTCATGGAAGCGAGAGGCACATGAGCCGTTTCACCGAAGACGAGCTGAAGGAGAAGGTCCAGGACGGGTACATGGTGGAGACCGTCGAGGACATGACCGAGGGATACCGGAAGGCGCTGCGGGTGCAGCTCACCGTCCAGGCCGATGAGCGCTCCGTCGTACTGGATGGCGGCGCGCCACGCCCCGTCGACCAACACGCAGGTGAGCGCCCACGCCATCATCCAGGACGAGCTCGCCCACGCCAACATCGCCTACCGGCTCCTCGAGGACATCGGCGAGTCCAAGGAGCAGCTCGTCTACGGCCGTGAGCCCCACGAGTTCAAGCATCCCTACGGCTTCGACCAGCCCCTGGAGAACTGGGCCGAGCTGGTGGTGGCCAACGGGTTCTTCGACCGGGCCGGGATCACCCTCCTCTCCGACGTCTACGAGAACACCTCCTACGGCCCCCTCAAGCGCGCCCTGGTGAAGGTGGACATGGAGGAGACGTTCCACCTGCGCCACGGCGAGGTGTGGATGCGCCGGCTGGCCAACGCGGGGGGCGAGGCCCGGG
>CAYWRD010000126.1:0-411 GCA_964460675.1 uncultured Nitrosopumilaceae archaeon | reverse complement strand
GCCAAGCGCTGGCTCTTCGACGAGGGCCAGATCTCCTGGGACGAGGTCTTCAAGCGCTGGAAGGGACGGGGCCCCATGAACGAGGAGTACGTCGAGTCGATCCGCCGGTCGCGGAGCCAGGTGGACGCCTGGACCGACGGCCGGTCGGCCTCCGCCTGATGAAGATCCCGGTCGTCGAGGCCCCCTCCCGACCACCGCTTGCGCGGCGGGGCCCGAGCGGCGTCCCCCCCCACGTCGTCTCCCACGCCAGCGGCGGACGGGACCTCTGGTCCGAGCCGCTCCCCGAGCCCCCCGGCGAGCCGGACGCCGCCGTGTGGGAGCTCCTCCGGGAGGTCCTCGATCCCGAGCTGCCCATCAGCCTGGTGGACCTCGGGCTCGTCTACGGCGTGGAGGTCCGGGACCGCACGGCCC
>CAYWRD010000125.1:0-4020 GCA_964460675.1 uncultured Nitrosopumilaceae archaeon | reverse complement strand
GCTACCGGGGGAGCGGGACGAACTTCGGGAGCTTCTGGAACCTGTGGGAGTGGGATCTGAGGGTGGGGGACGACGGTTAATCGCCGACTCGCGCGCCGCCCTCGGCCCCCGGCGCATCCGTCGTCCGCCGGGCCTCCGGCGCACCCGTCGCTCCCCTCGCGTCCCCAGCCTCCAGCGCGAGGGACTCGGCCAGACGGCCCACCCTGCGCTTGCTGGCGGCGGAGATTAGCGCCCAGCCGGCCCGGCCGATGCCCAGGCCGACGGCGACGAGGAGGATGACGAGCCCGATCATCCCCGCGGTCGACAGCTCGACCATCTCGAGGACGGCGGGGGCCAGCATCAGCGCCCAGGCTGGGGGGAGAAGATGGAAGACCCTCCGGATCTTCGGCTCGGCCTTCTCCACCACCTCGATGGTGGTCTCGCCGTCCCTGGGCGTGACCGAGACGCGGGTGCTCTTGAACCGGTCCTGGCCCGTCCACCGGACCGAGCCCAGCGCCTCGGTGATGGATCCGGTGCTGTCCGCCCGGTCGTCGACGACTCGCATGAGCCGCGCGATTCCGTCCTGGTCGAGCTCGGACGGGAACGCCCGGACGGCCTTGCGGACCCGGGGAGCGCCGGCGAGCGACGTCCCGATCCGGGGGCCTCGTTCCAGGCTGGCGACGGCACGGTCGATGGCGGCAGGTGAGATGCCGACCTCACGGGCGATCTCCCTCAGGTCGTGGAGGGAGAGGCCGCCAGCAGCCTCGGGAGACTCGGCCTCGTCGAGGTCGGTGGCGCGTTTGAGGACGAGGGCGACCTCGCGGTCGGTGAACCTTCGGCTTCCGTCGGTCATGGGGGACCTTCTCCTCGGTGACTCCCGATCTCGCTCAGCCGTGCCAGGTATCGTCCAACACCCGGATCCAGTTGCGATACGTGATGAGCTCCAGCTCTTCTTCATCGAAGCCGGCGTCCCGAAGGGCGTCGAGGAGCTTCGGGAGGCCGGTGACGTCACCCAGCCCGTCGGGGATGACGGCTCCGTCGAAGTCCGATCCCAGGGCCACGTGCTCGACCCCGATGAGGTCGGCGATGTAGCGGGCGTGTCGGGCGATCTCGGACAGCGGTGTGTCGGGATCGGCCTCGCCGTCCTCCCGGAGGAAGCCCACCGCGTAGTTGAGCCCGACCAGACCGTCGCTCAGGGCGATGACGTCGAGCTGGGCGTCGGTGAGGTTGCGGGGCGAGGGGCAGAGGGCGTGGGCGTTGGAGTGGGTCGCGACGATGGGCGCCGTCGAGATCCTCGCCACGTCCCAGAAGCCCTCGGCGTTGAGGTGCGAGCAGTCGATCATGATCCCGAGCTCGTTGCAGCGCCGCACGAGGCGCCGACCGGCTTTCGTCAGACCGGGGCCCGTGTCCGGATGTCGGGGAAAGTCGAAGGGCACACCGTGTCCGAAGGCGTTGGGGCGGCTCCACACCGGCCCCAGGGAGCGGAGGCCCGCCGCGTGGAGGACGTCCAGCGCCTCCAGTCGGGTGTCGACGACCTCGGCGCCTTCGACGTGGAGGATGGCGGCGAAGATCCCTTCCTCGATGCAGCCGCGTAGGCGGTCGGCCGTGCGGACGATTTCGAGCGCCCCGTCGGCTTCTTGCTCGAGCCGGAAGAGGTCGGACATGACGGTCAGGGTGAAGCGGAGGGCCCTCCGGCGGTCGAGCCTCGGGGCCAGGGGCACGGAGAAGGCATCGGGCTGGGCGTTCCCGTCGTCGTCCAGGACCGGGCGCTTCTCCTTCTCCCACCCCGGCGAGCTGGTGAAGATGGCGAAGAAGCCGCCGGCCATTCCGCCGTCCAGCGCCCGTGGCAGATCGAGGTGGCCCTCGTCGGATCTCTCCAGAAACGAGCGCTCCTGATCGGCCCGGAGCTTCGTGAGCGTATCGTTGTGCCCGTCGATGACGGGAAGCCGCTTGGTTGCTGACATGCGACGAATGTAGCTACCTAGGTCGCTGACGCGCCGCCGACAGCGCGCTTCGGAGCCCGGGGGCGCCGGCTGCGTCTGCACGCGATCCGGTTCGCCACTCGCAACGGCCACGACCAGGCGATCGTCCCATGACGACCTACATCGTCCGAAGATTGCTGCAGATGATCCCCCTGATGCTGGGGATCACGGTGGTCCTCTTCGGCGTCATCCAGGCCGCTCCCGGAGGGCCCGAGGCGGCGCTCCTGGAGTCGGATCGGTTCATCGATCCGGAGGTCATCGAGTCGTACCGCGAGCGCCTGGGCGTGGACCAGCCGGTGCCGGTGCAGTATGCCCGATGGCTCACGGCGGCCGTGCGGGGCGACCTGGGCATCAGCTTCTCCACGACGCGTCCGGTCTCGGAGATGATTCTCGAGCGGCTCCCGGCGACGCTGGAGCTCATGGGCGCCTCCTTCCTCATCGCCGCGATCTTCGCCTTCCTCCTGGGCGTCCTCAGCGCGGTTCGTCAGTACAGCGCCTTCGACCACGCCGGCACGGGGCTGTCCTTCCTGGGGATCGCCATGCCGGTCTTCTGGTTCGCGCTGATCCTCCAGCTCGTCTTCGGCGTCTGGCTGGGTTGGCTGCCGGTCTCGGGCACCGGGACCATCGGGGCGTCGTCCCTGGGCGATCACCTCCTGCATCTCGTGCTCCCGGCCACGGTCCTTTCGTTCCGGTACGTCGCCGGCTGGTCGCGCTACCTGCGCTCGAGCATGCTCGACACGCTGCGGACCGACTTCGTCCGGACCGCCAGGGCGAAGGGGCTCGCCGAGCGGGCCGTCGTCTGGGGCCACGCCCTCCGCAACGCCATGATCCCCGTCGTCTCCGTCATGGCGTTGAACCTGGCCGGCCTCTTCGGCGGCGCCGTCATCACCGAGACCATCTTCGCGTGGCCCGGGATCGGCCGGATGTTCGTCCAGGCGATGTTCGCCCGGGACTACCCCCTTCTCATGGGCATCCTGCTCCTGGGGTCCACGATGGTGGTGGTGTTCAACCTGGTGGCGGACGTCGTCTACGGCGTGCTCGACCCGCGGATCCGGTATGAGTGAGGAGCGGGGCGTCGGCGGAGCGGCCGAGTCGCTTTCGGCGGGCGAGGGAATGGACCGGGGCCGTGCGGAGGGCGCGGCCGCGGAGGGCGGCGCCGTGGGCATGGGGCGGCTCGTCTGGCGGCGTCTGAAGCGGCACAGGCTCGCGGTTGCCTCGGTGGGCGTGGTCGTCCTGGTGTCGCTTCTGTGCCTGGCGGCTCCACTCATCGCTCCCTACGACTTCGACCAGATCGACCTGGGGAGCATCCGTGAGCCTCCGTCCCTGGAGCACTGGCTCGGCACCGACGACCTCGGGCGGGATCTCTTCACCCGCCTGCTCTACGGGGGCAGGGTGTCGATCCTCATCGGGCTCCTGGCCGCCCTCATCGGCACCGGATTCGGATCGCTGCTCGGTGCCGTCGCGGGGTTCTACGGCGGGCGGCTCGACGGGCTCCTCATGCGCTTCACCGACGTGGTCTACTCGATCCCCACGCTGCCGCTGCTCATCGTCCTCGCCTCCTACACCCAGGCCGGTGCTCTGTCGATGGCGGTGGCCGTGGGCGTGCTCTCGTGGATGGCCATCGCCAGGGTCGTGCGCGGCGAGGTGCTCAAGATCCGGGAGATGGAGTACGTCGAGGCGGCCCGGAGCCTCGGTGCCACCAACCGCCGGATCATCGCACGCCACGTGCTCCCCAACGCCGTCGGCCCCATCGTGGTCGGAGCCACCCTGGCCGTCGGCAACGCCATCATCCTGGAGTCGTCGTTGAGCTTTCTCGGACTCGGCGTCCAGCCCCCTACGCCCACCTGGGGCAACATGCTCATGGACGCTCAGGCGACGATGGCCACCCAGCCCTGGCTGTCGATCTTTCCGGGCCTGGCCATCCTCGTCGTCGTGCTGGCCGTCAACTTCCTGGGGGACGGGCTCCAGGATGCGCTGGATCCGAGGGCGGAGGTGCGCTGAGTCGCTCGGCATCGGCGAGCCCGGGGCGGGCGGGCGCGGGTGGCGGGGTGACGTCGGG
>CAYWRD010000124.1:0-4029 GCA_964460675.1 uncultured Nitrosopumilaceae archaeon | reverse complement strand
CAAGGTACGATCAATGAGAAGTTTCCAAAAAGAACCTCAGTGAGGGAGCAAAAAAGGAAGGGATGGTGCGAGAAGAGGCAGAAATCAAGCAAATGATTGGTGATAAAACCCCAGAGAGCATAACAAAATCCATACTACACACAAAAAGAGACTATGTATCAGATTATAGAATTCTAGAAAGTCCTGAACCTGAAATGGGATGCATGGTAGAGGATTTGGGACTGGATGATGAAATTACCGAACATCTCAAAGAAATTGGAATAAATCAGTTTTACAAATTTCAACAAACAGCAATAGAAGAAATTATTTTTGGAGAAAATATTGTGATTGAGGCACCTACTGCATCAGGAAAGACAGAGGCATTTTTAATTCCAATTATTCAAAAAATAAAAAACGACTCTCATGATGGTGTTTTTGCAATTTTTATCTATCCTACAAAATCTCTTGCTCGTGATCAATTCCCAAAGATTGCAAAATTTGCACAAAAGATTGGGGTTGCTGCCAGTGTATTTGATGGAGATACTAAACAATCAGACAGACTAGACATAATAGAGAACCCACCGCAAATACTTGTTACAAATTTTGATGTATTACATTATCATATGTGGCATCAAACAAAGTTTGCCTCACTTCTTACTACAATCAAAGCCGTAATTGTAGATGAAACCCACGTGTACACAGGAATATTTGGAACAAATGTGCATTATATTATAAAACGGCTAAAAAGAATTTGTAAAAACAAACTACAATTCATTGCAGCATCTGCCACACTAGATGATGCTGAAAACTTTACCAGGGAACTTTTTGGGGAAAAAATTAATCTCATAAAAGGATCTGGCAGAAAAGGGCAAACAGAATTTGTAATGTTATTTCCATCATTACGAACACAAAGGGCACTTATGGTTGATTTAACAAAAAAACTCACAGAAAAAAATCACAAGACAATGGTGTTTAGCAACTCACATTTGAATTCTGAATTACTAGCAATCCAAGCTAGAAAACAAAAAGTAAACATCAAGGTTCACAGAGCAGGATTGATGGCAAACTATCGACGAGCAGTTGAAAGAGATTTCAAAAATGATTCTCTAAAAGCCATTTCATGCACACCTACGCTGGAGCTTGGAATAGATGTAGGCAACGTAGATGGAGTAATTTCGGCCACAATCCCGGTAAATAGGCTATTTCAGAGGATTGGAAGAGCTGCCAGAAAAGGTCAGAAAGGATTTGCATTTCTCACATTAGGAAATGATCCAATTTCACAATACTACAAGAATCATCCACAAGATTATTTTGAAGACTCGGAAAAATCATACATCGATCCTAAAAATCCATTTGTTGAAGAATTTCAAGTAATTGCAATGGCTTGTGACAAACCAATATCAAGACATGAACTTCCTGAACACAAAGAAATAATTGATTATCATATCAAACATGAAAACCTAAAACTATACCAGAATAGAATTGTTCCAAACTATGACAAAGTACGCGATATGCTAAATGAATTCAGCATTAGAGGAATTGGTAATTCGATTGACATTTTTTTGAATCAAAGAAAAGTTGGTGAACGTGTTTTACCTATCGCACTAGAAGAATTGCACAAAGATGCAATTTATTTTCTTGCAGGAACAAGATACAAGGTAAAGGAGTTAAGCTATCCAAAAAAACCATATGCAAAACTTGAGAGAATTCCAAAAGATTATCCCTATTACACAAAAGCACTAACTGAAGAATGGCCTACAATTGAGACAGTATATGAAAAAAGAAAGGTGTTTGGAATGGAGGTTGCTTTTTGCAAGCTTCACATAGAAAAAAAGGTGTACGGTTATGTCAACATAGAACTTGGACAGGAGGTAGCACAAGGACAAAAGGTTATGCTTGATGAACCACTAGAGTATGACTTTGTAACAAAAGGTATTGTTTTTCATGCACCAAGACCACTCAAGGAGATTGAATATGCAGAAGATGAAGACTATACTGAAGCAAGTGGTTATCATGCAACAGAGCACGTAGTAATTGAAGGAAGCAATATGATAACAGGGGGTGTTTCGCAGGATTTAGGTGGAATCTCTCTGGGCACATCAGGACTGATTTTTGTATATGACGGTGCAATTGGAGGAAATGGGGCAAGCAAGGCACTATTTGACAGATTTGAGGCAGCATTGGAGCGTAGTAAATTCATTGTAAGTGAATGTCCATGCAAAAATGAATCTGGATGCCCACGATGTACTTTCTCGTATAGATGTGGAAATAACAACGAGTACTTGCACAAATTATCATCACTAGAAGTTTTGAATCGAATTAATCAAGGCGAAGAAACAAAACTAGTCGATCCTACCGAAGGAGACAAACCACTAGTCTAAAATGGGATAAATATAACAAAAATTTTAGTTAGACATGGAAAAAGTAGCTTTAGTTACTGGAAGCTCTTCTGGTATAGGATTTGAAACATCTCTGGCACTGGCAAGAGACGGGTATTACACATATGCAAGCATGAGAGACACTTCCAAAGCATCCAAAATTCAAGAAGAAGCTAGAAAAGAAAATCTTCCAATAGAGGTAATTGAATTAGATGTAGACAAAGAAGATTCTAGAAAAAAAGTAATTGAAAAAATCCTTTCAGATAAAAAAAGAATCGACGTACTTGTAAATAATGCAGGATATGGGCAGTTTGGTTGCGTTGAGGACGTCTCAATTGAAGAATTCAAAGAGCAGTTTGAGACAAATTTCTTTAGCATAGTTAGACTGATACAATTAGTTGCACCAATAATGAGGAGGCAAGAATCTGGAATTATTGTAAATATTAGCTCAGTTGTTGGAAGGATGGGCCTTCCAGGATCTCCGGCATACATTTCCACAAAATTTGCATTAGAAGGATTAACAGAATGTCTAAGATACGAGTTAAATCAATTTGGAATAAAGGTAACAGCAATCGAGCCAGGAGTAATCAAGACCAACTTTTTTGATTCTATGAAAATCCCGGAATCAAAATCAGATCCAAAATACAAAGAACTAACTGACAGAATATTAGCGGGTCTAAAGATGATGGTGGAGATGGGAACCCATCCTGCCCAAGTAGCAGATGCAATAATCAAGGCTATTCATGATAAAGAAATTTTGCCAAGGTACACAGTAGGTACTGATGCTGCTATGTTCATGGAGGCAAAAAACTCAAAGACAGACTTGGAGTTTGAAAAATACATGGGAAAGGAATTATTTCCTTCCTAGACTGATTAAACAAATTAGAGCATAAAGCAATAAAATCACTCAAGTTAGGTTGATATACGCAAAAAATTGAGTTTTTGTCAAAGTCCGCAATTTTATGAGTGAATAGAGATGAAATGGAAAACACTACAGCATAACGGAATACTGTTTCCGCCACCCTTTGAGACAAAGGGAATTAAAATCAAGATCAAAGGCGAGACTGTAGATTTGACCCTTGATCAGGAAGAGATGGTGTATCAATGGGCAAAAAAGAAGGATACGCCATACGTTCAAGACAAGGTATTTCAGAAGAATTTTACAAAAGATTTTGCAAAAACACTTCCTTCTAAATTCAAAAATATCAAGTATGAAGATATTGATTTTTCCCAAGCATACAAGATAGTAGACAAAGAAAAAGACCAAAAAGAGATGATGAGTAAAGAGGAGAAAAAGGCGCTTGCCAAAAAACGAAAAGAGATCCGAGAAGAGCTAAAAGAAAAGTATGGCAAGGCAATAATGGATGGTCAAGAAGTAGAAGTGGCAAACTATATGGCCGAACCTCCAGGAATTTTTATCGGCAGGGGCGAACACCCACTACGAGGTAGATGGAAACCACGAGTCACACCAAAAGATGTCACATTAAATCTTGGAAAGCAAGCCAAAGTTCCAGAAGGAGATTGGGGAAAGATAGTACATGATCAAGACTCTATGTGGCTTGCAAGCTGGGTGGATTACCTAACACAAAAACGCAAGTATGTCTGGTTAGCCGATACTGCTGGATTAAAACAAGAAAGAGAAAATGCAAATTACGAAAAGGCAATCAACCTT
>CAYWRD010000123.1:1054-4034 GCA_964460675.1 uncultured Nitrosopumilaceae archaeon | reverse complement strand
ACCGGGTGCCCTTCAATGTTAATAGATGCCTGAATAACGCCTAAATATTGAAGGAATTTGAACTAGACAAACCCCCTCGGGTACCTATCTTTTAAAAAACTCCGTATTTACTAGATTCCATTTCTTCTTTGATGGCCAGTTTGAATCTAGGTGCGCTTCCTTCTACTTTGTTTGTTAGCCATGTTAGGAATTTTTTCTCCAAACCTTTGCCTTTCAAACTTTCGTATTCTGGACCCATCTGTTCCTTTAGTTTTTGAATTAAAGACTTGTTAATACTTACCACAAAAAAATGCCATCCAAAAGCAAATTCAGAATCTGTGACTATGAATTCGTCCTGGCTGTGAACCATTTCTTCTAAGAGAATAAGCTGACGGGTAATTGCCTTACTAGTTTTATCATAATCAATTGCAGAGACGTTGATGTTTAGTCGTTCATCCATGAGTAATTATGAATATACACAAAATAAAAGGATTACAAGAACTTCTATTTTTTTAATAAATATTCAAAATCAATGTCAAAATATGTCTTCATTATTCCTATGTATGTTTTAATGGATTCAGGAATGTCATCGCCACATGCTACTCCTAAATTTTTAGCATTAATCCAAATTATTAGTGTTTGAAGAATTGTTAGAAATCTGTCATTTTTAGAGTCTGGTTTTTGTAATGCTTTTGTATATCTTTCAGCAAACTCCCATGCAGTTATGAAATCTATGCATTTGACTCCAAAAATAGATAATAATTGATCTGACATATCTTTTGTTTTTTTGAACGGAACTTTGTTGATAATATATGGAAAAAGAACTTGATCCGGAAGACATTGAGGTAATGGACCCCATATAGTTATAATTTTAGTACCTGACTTAAGATTCTCAAATTTTTTCATCATTTCATTGATAATTTTTTCATCAGTGAACCAGAATAATATTACAGTTGCATCTGACAGATCTACTTCTTGAATATTTTTACAAATTAGCCTGCATGAATTCTTTTCACCTAGTACTTCTTGGGCTTTTCTAATTTTTTTTGGATCATTGTCTACTCCTACTGATTTTTTTACATTATAATTTTCAACGGCAATTTTAATTCCTTTTTCGTCACCACAACCTAAATGATAAAAAACATCATCTTGTCCCAAATTCACAAATTCAAAAATATTAATTAGAGATTTTTCAGTGAGATGAACATCTTCTCCACTGATAATATTTTGAGGTAATGATTGAATATAGTCTTCTATTTTCAACTTATTTGGATTACATTAAAGAGGATTTATTCTCTTATGCCCTCTAGTTTTGATACTGCTTGCCAAAGTTGTGTTCTTACATAAGATGGCATGTTAGGATCTTGTGTAATATCGTCTAACACACTAATTGCATTTGCAGCTCTGACTGACAAAGAATATTCTTCATGATTCAAATCATTTATCAGATCTGTTATTGATTTTTTAATAGTCTTAGGAGTAGAAGGGCTATTAGAAATTTGGTCTAGAGTTTCAACCGCCTCCTTCATTGTTTCTTTATTTTGTTCATCAGTCATTTTCTTGTATCTCCTATTACTCTGTAAGTATTAAATCAAACCTCTACGAAAACATCATCAGATTCAACAGTAACTTTGTATGTTCCTAAATCTCTAATTTTTGCAGGAAATTTTTCTAGTTTTCCTGTCTTACAATCAAACTCTGCTCCGTGCCAACCGCAGGTAACCTTAGAGCCATCCAATTTTCCTTCAGAAAGACTTGCACCTGCATGTGTACACGTATCATCTATCGCAAAATACTCTCCATCAACATTTGCTACTAAGATATCTTTTCCGTCAACCGATATTTTGTGAAGTTTTCCAGGCAGGAGATCGGATTTTTTCCCTGCTATGATCTTGCCCATACCGTTCTGAATTTATTATTCTTAATAATTTTTCTTATAGGATATGATAATTCGATTAGCAAAACAATCTGATAAATCAAAAATATTGGAATTTTGTCATAATACTTTCTCTTGGGGTGATTACATTGAAGATGCATGGGATCATTGGATAAATGAAGGAAACTTGTTCATATTAGAAAATGACTTTCCATTAGGCCTTGCACATGCTTATCTATCAAATGATCAAGTTTGGATTGAAGGTATTCGTATTCATCCTCAATATCGGAGAAAACACTATGCTTCTAAACTAATTGAAAAAATAGAAAACCTAGCTAGAGAAAAAGGCAAATTGTTTTCCTTTATGCTAACAGATGTATCAAATAAACCATCAATGTTGTTGGCAAAAAAAGGCAGATACCATATAGAACAAACTTGGAAATTTTATACTCTTGAACCCAAAATTTGTAATACGTCATCTGTGGAGTTTACAAACATCTTGCCTGAATATGTTACACATTACGTAAAATCTTGGAGATGGCTGCCATTAGATGATACAAAAACGATTGATCTTGGTAAACAAAATAAAATTATTGTTTCTAATAAAAATAAAAATCCTTCATATGCTATTCTGATGGATTCTAGTCGGTTTGGAAAAACACTAGTAGTTACTTTTTTTTCAGGCAGTAATCATAACACTACAAATCTTCTTTGTTATCTGCAAGATTTTTCATATTCAAAAAATTATAACAGAATAGAAATACTTTCAAAGGAATTCTTACCTAATTTTGAATCTTTAGAATTAAAAAACTCATTTCACTTATTTAAAAAAAGATTAGATTAGTTTGATTTCACAAACTTTACTGTATTTTTTAAAATACCTAGATTTTCAATTTCCATTTCAATAACATCCCCATCTTTTAGGAAAGTTGCATTAGGCTTGTTAAGCATGACACCGGCGGGGGTTCCTGTAGAAATTATATCGCCTTTTTGAAGTGTCATCACCTTACTTAGTTTTGAAACAATTTCTGGGATTTTAATAAACATGTTTTTTGTGTTGGAATTTTGTCTTAATTCGCCATTAACTTTTGTAATTAATTTTAGATTGTGTGGATCCTTTATTTC
>CAYWRD010000123.1:0-1044 GCA_964460675.1 uncultured Nitrosopumilaceae archaeon | reverse complement strand
TTCATCTGCAGTAGTAATCCATGGACCTGAAGGAGCAAATGTATCGAAACTTTTTCCTCTTGTAAACTGCTTGTCTTTGAATTGAACGTCTCTAGCTGAAACATCGTTTAAAATCATATAACCAAAAATGACTTCATTTGCCTCTGATTCAGAAATATTTTTACAATCTTTTCCTATTATTAGGGCTAATTCTATCTCATAATCTACCTGTGTGAGAAAATCTGGGCAAACAATATGTGAATTGGTGCCTGTGAGGGCGGTTCTGGGTTTTATAACAATAGCAGGGTCTTCTGGAGGTTCAAGGTTTTGCTCTTTAGCATGATCTACATAATTGAATGCTAAGCAAATAATTTTGTTGGGATTTGGTATTGGACTTAGAATGGTAAAATTATCTAATTTTTCCTTGTACTCTAATTCATCAAGCTTATTTTTTATTTCTTCGTACCATCCATAAAAAAGAAATTCTTTGATAGATTGTGGAATAGGGACTCCTGTTTGAAAAGTTATCTCATCTTTTGTTGCAATCTTTCCATTCTTGATAAACCCGTAAGTTTCACTATTGTTGTATTGTAAACGTACTATCTTCATTTTGTTATCACTTATTTGTGTGTAAAAATAGCTTGATTTTGAGAATCTTTTCTACAATAGCCAAACCTAACAAATTGGATTTCGTCATCTTCTTTTAATTCTAAATAATATGGCTCTGTATAAACCTCTAGAACTGATAAACTATCTTCATTAAATTGTTCATTTATGAAAAGTTGTTGTGGAATGAGAATTTTTAACTGATGAGCTTTTTTCTCAGAAACCCATTGGATTTTTGGAATTTCCTGATTCATTTCATTATTCAAATATTCTCCTTCCAAGTGCCCTGAATTTTTTGTAATCACAATATTTCCAATCCCCATCAATCTAATCTTGGCGTTTTCTTGTATTTTTTCAACGTCTTCGCTGGATACAAAAAAGTCACCATCAATGTCTACTTTTCTTTTTTTA
Source organism: uncultured Nitrosopumilaceae archaeon (assembly GCA_964460675.1). Taxonomy (GTDB): domain Archaea; phylum Thermoproteota; class Nitrososphaeria; order Nitrososphaerales; family Nitrosopumilaceae; genus CAYWRD01. Next base: position 48 of record CAYWRD010000123.1, on the reverse strand, counting down.
CTCTCTTTGCCTGGATAGATAGATAATTCAATGGATGAAAATGGCAAG
>CAYWRD010000122.1:0-4056 GCA_964460675.1 uncultured Nitrosopumilaceae archaeon | reverse complement strand
GTTTGCGTCAAAAATATTTCAGAGGCAAAAAAATACGCTAAATTAAATCCTGACTTTATTGCAATAGAGCCACCAGAATTAATAGGATCAGGAAAAGCAGTATCAAAAGAACAACCAGATCTAATAACAAAAGCGGCAGAAGCTGTATCAAGTGCAAAGAACAATACAAAACTTCTTTGTGGAGCAGGTATAGTTTCTGGAGAAGATGTAAAAAAATCCATAGAGCTTGGTTCAAGTGGGATTTTAGTTGCAAGTGGCATAATCAAAGCAAAAGATTGGTCAAAAATTATATCAGAGTTTTCCAAGGCAATGCTTTAAAAGACTCTATATTCGAGAAATTTATCGGCTACAAGAAATGAAAAATATTTACTTTTATGATGAAGGAGACGGCAAAAACAAGAAACTCTTAGGCGGTAAAGGAGCGGGACTTTGTGAAATGACTAGACTAAAACTGCCCGTCCCACCAGGGTTTGTAATTACTACTGAGGTTTGTAAGGCGTACTATCAAAATGGAAAAAAACTGCCCAAATCACTAATGCCTGAAATAAAGAAAAACATAGCAAAAATAGAAAAAAAGACAGGCAAAAAATGGAATTCTGCAGATAACCCATTACTCGTATCAGTTCGTTCAGGTGCTGCCATTTCAATGCCAGGAATGATGGACACCATTCTGAACCTAGGATTGAATGATAAAACAGTAGAAGGTCTTGCAAAAAAGAGCAACAATCCAAGATTTGCATGGGACTCTTACAGAAGATTTATCCAATTGTTTGGAAAAGTAGTTTTTGGCGTAGATGACAAAAATTTTGACCAAATTTTAGACAAGGCAAAAAAGAACCAATCAGTTGAAATAGACAGTGCATTAAATGAAAAATCCCTAAAACAAATTGTCAAAGAATACAAAAGAGTATGTGAAAAACACACGAAAAGAAAATTTCCAACTGATCCTTATGAGCAATTAGAGCTTGCAGTAAAAGCTGTTTTTGGTAGTTGGATGGGAGAAAGAGCAAAAGTATATCGTGAAAAAAACAACATAACTAAAGACATTGCAGACGGTACTGCAGTAAACGTTGTTTCAATGGCATTTGGCAACATGGGTCAAGATAGTGCTACGGGAGTAGTATTTACTAGAAATCCAGGCGATGGTACAAACCACATATTTGGAGAGTATTTAGTTAATGCGCAAGGAGAAGACGTTGTCGCAGGTGTCAGAACACCAAAACCAGTTGACGAAATGAAAAAAGAAATGCCTGAAGCTTACAAACAGCTAGATGAAACTTGTAAAAAACTTGAAACCCACTACAAAGAACCACAGGACATAGAATTTACAATTGAACAAAAGACATTCTATCTATTACAAACAAGAAATGCAAAAATGAACGCATCAGGAATGGTAAAGACATCAGTAGACATGGTAAAAGAAAAACTAATTGATAGAAAAAAGGCACTAACTCGCCTTCAAGCAGAACAATTAGAGCAATTATTGCACAAAAGCATTGATCAAAAAGCAATCAAAGATTATGAACAATTAGCAAAAGGAATACCTGCTTCACCAGGAGCTGCAAATGGGATTGCAGTGTTTGATGTAAAAAAGGCAACAGAAAGAGGAGAGGCAGGAGAAAAAGTCATACTAATCAGAGAAGAAACAAAACCCGAAGATGTTCCAGCATTCTTTGCCTCCGTAGGAATTCTTACAAGTAGGGGTGGAAAAACATCTCATGCAGCAGTTGTTGCAAGAGGAATGGGTAAACCATGCATTGTAGGGTGCTCTGAGCTAAAAATCGATTATGATAATAATACATGTCAAGCTAACGGAAAAACAGTTAGAGAAGGAGATGCAATTACAATTGACGGAAGTACAGGTAGCGTATACTTAGGAGACATTCCAACAATAGAGCCTAAACTCACTCAAGATTTTAAAACAATTCTTGATTGGGCAGAAAAGGCAAAAAAAATTGGGATTAGAGCAAATGCAGACACCCCAGAAGGTGCAAAGCTTGCAAGACAATATGGTGCACAAGGAATAGGATTATGCAGGACAGAAAGAATGTTCAATGCAGGAAACAGAATTGGGCTCTTCGTAGAAATGATAATGGCTCAAAACATTCAAGACCGAAAAAAAGTTCTAAGCAAGTTAGGAAAACTCCAAAAAAGTGACTTTATTAAAATTCTCAAAGCTATGGAAGGTTATCCTGTAACTATACGACTATTAGATCCTCCACTACATGAATTCTTGCCAAATCCAGAAGAACTTGCAAATAAAATTTCAAAGATAACATCAGAAAAAGAAAGAAAAGAAGCAAAAATAGTACTAGAAAGGGCAAGACAGTTAGCTGAAGTCAACCCAATGATGGGACATCGTGGAGTACGTGTTGGAATAACATATCCTGAAATTTATGAGATGCAGATTCGTGCAGTCTTTGAGGCAGCAGCTGAGCTTGCAAAAAATAAAGTTGATGCACATCCACAAATAATGATACCACAAGTTAGCAGTCTTGCGGAATTAAACCATATAAAACAAATTTACGACTCTATAAAACAAGAGATTGAGAAAAAATACAAAAAGAAATTCAAAATTAACTTTGGAACAATGATTGAAGTTGTCAGGGCAGCTCTTACTTCAAACGAGCTTGCCACTACTGCAGAGTTTTTCAGTTTTGGAACAAACGACTTGACTCAGGCAACATTTTCGTTTAGTAGGGAAGATGCAGAAGGAAAGTTCCTTCCAGAATACATGGAAAAAGAGCTTCTTGATAGAAACCCATTCCAATCAATTGATGTCAACGGAGTTGGAAGTCTGATGCAAATTGGCATCAAGAACGGACGAGCAGTAAAAAAGAACATGGAGATTGGAATATGCGGAGAGCATGGTGGCGACCCTAGTTCAATAAAGTTCTGCCACAAAGCCAATCTATCCTATGTTAGCGCATCACCACATCGAATTCAAATTGCCATAGTAGCTGCTGCCCATGCTGCAATTGAGAATCCAAAAAAATAATCCAGTATAATTTAATAGGTATTAAGTGAAATTAAACCTGATTTGCTCCCACGAGTAGACTCCATAAAACAGATGAGAATAAAGTTAGGAATTACTCAGAAAAAACTTGCCACAATGAGTGGTGTTAGCACATCTATGATTAATCAAATTGAATCAGGGCGAAGTCAGCCAAGCTACGAGACTGCAAAAAGAATTTTTGATAATTTATCGAATTTGGAAGGAAAGTCCTCATCTCACACGGCAGGAGACTTTTGTAGCAAAGACATCATCAAACTAAAACCAAACAACACATTGCATGATGCCATAAAGAAAATGCACGAACTATCAATTAGTCAAATTCCAGTATTTGATGGAAATGAACCAGTAGGGGTTGTAAGCGAAGAAGGTATTGTAAAGCATTTAGCAGACATTGGAGAAGCTGAATTAAAGAAAGCAAAACTTGTAGACACCATGGATCCTGTTCCACCAGTTGTGGATTATAACACACCTGCTAATGTTTTGGTGCCCTTAATTCGTTATTCAAAATGTGTTCTTGTATCTAAAAAATCAAAAATAATTGGAATTATTACTGCATCAGACACATTGAAAATTATGGAATAATTTTATTTCGGATGAGAGCAGAGCTCAGCTAAAACTCCTTCTAAAGACTTTGGATGAATGAAAGTAACTTTAGTGCCAGCCGAACCGGGTCGTATTTTACCAAGAAATTGAACACCACATCCTTCCATTCTGGACACTTCACCTTCAATATTGTCAGTCTCTAATGCCATATGGTGTAATCCCTGTCCCTTTTTTTCTAGAAATTTTTTGATTGGACTAGTTTCATTTGTTGGTTGCATTAATTCGATTCTTCCATTTTCCAAATGAAGTATTGCTACTTTGACTCCTTCAGATTCTACCGTTTCAAATTCTATATTATCAATTCCTAATGCTTCTTGGTATTTTTTTGCAGATTCTTCTACATTGTTTACTGCAATTGCGATGTGGTCTATTTTCAATTTAGAATACCTCCTTTGGACGATATACTCCAAACACATCTCTGAATGTGTTGCTAATCT
>CAYWRD010000121.1:0-4098 GCA_964460675.1 uncultured Nitrosopumilaceae archaeon | reverse complement strand
CGCCCCCAGCGAGGGATCGCGCGCACACAAGCTGTCGGGACGCGACAAGGACGCCCGCAGCGAGACGCCCGAGGGCTTCGCCTACGCCTTCTTCATGGCCAACAACGCCGCCGACATGGCGCCCCTGGACCTGCTGGCGGGCCAGTTCCGCGGCATCGACCATGGCCTGCTCAACGACGCCCTGGCGGCCGGCCTGACTCCCGAGCGCATCAAGCAGATCATCGAGGACGACTACCACGACGGGGCCCTCGAGGCCGCCGAGTCGTCGCTGCGCGAGGCCTACGAGGCGGCCCTGGCCGATTCGCCGCGCTTGCAGAGCTCGAGCTACAAGGCCGAGCGCCAACGCCTCCAGGAGCGCCAGGAGGAGATCCGCGCCGGCGCCGAGAGCGGCGACGCCCACGCCCAGGCATGGGCCGACCTGCAATTCCAGTACGTCGAGCGTGAGCTTCGCGAGCAGGAGTCGGCCGCCCGCGCCAAGTTCGACTACTCGCCGCCCGGCAGTCACCTGACGCCCCAGGCGCGCATGGAGTACCGGCTGGGCAAGATCCGCGCGGTGAGCAGCGGCGACATCAGCGAGCAGGATCTGCGCTTCGCCGACATGGTGCGTGATGACCAGGCCGCCGACACCGCCGCCACCGGCGAGCAGGACAGCACCGTGGCCATGGCCCGCGAGTTCGTGCGCCGCAAGTACAACGTCCAGCAGGCCAACAAGGCCCGGGCGCGCGGCGAGGGTCGCGACGAATCCGAGGGCAACAATGGCGTCGACAGCTTCCCCGAGCCCGAGCCCCGGCCCACCGACGAGGTGCTGCGTCCCGCGAGTCGTGCGCCGCGCTGGCGGACCCGCAAGGGCGCCGAGAAGCACCGCGACCAGCGCGACCTGCTGGGGATCTACGTCGCCGAGGCCGAGGCCAACGGCTGGATCCTGCGCCGCCTGCCGACCTTCACCCTGACGGTCAGCGAGCACCGCTACGAGAGCAAGACCTTCGGCGGCGAGATCGGCCAGACCGTGCTGCTGCGCCCCGAGGGCATGTCGCTGGACCTGTTCAAGGCCCTCGCCAAGGACAAGTTGGGTGTGAAGCCGTCGCAGATCATCCAGAATGGAAGCATGGTCAAGGCGCGGATCGACAAGATCCAGCGCCTGGCCGATCACCTGGAGGCGCCGGTCGTCGATCACCGCGACCCGGAGGCGTCCAGCCAGATGCCGATCCGAGGAGGAAGCACCGATGACACTCAAGGAGATTCAGCAGCAGGTACTCAACCACTGGTTGACACAACACCGGAAGGCACTGTTCCGGCTGAACCGGGAACAGATCCAGCGCCAGTCGATGGGATCCGCCCGTCTCGCACGGATGGAGATGGACAGCCTGATAGCGATCGGTCTCGACGAGGCGACGGCGTGGAGCGAGGCGAAGTGGCTGGTACTGAATCCGCCACCCAGCCCGGAGGAACTCGAGGAGGAGACCCCGCCGTCGGGCCCGGAGGCGGACACCGTGCCCCTGCCAGCGATTCGCTGAACCGCGACGAGGACCGCCCCCACACCCTGGCCGGCGAGAACCCCGGCAACTTCGTCATCCCCGAGGACTTCAAGCTCGGCCAGGGCACCACCGGACAGAAGATCCAGGACAACCTGGCGGCGCTGGAGGTCATGCTGGCCGCCAACGCCGAACAGCGTTTCGCTACGCCCGCCGAGCAGAAGATCCTGGCCCGCTACGTCGGCTGGGGCGGCCTGTCTCAGGTCTTCGATCCCAAGAACGTGGGCAAGAGCAACCAGTACGGGCGCGCCCACGCCTGGCTCAAGGCGCACCTGACCCCGGAGCAGTTCGCCGCCGCCAACCGCTCGATCCAGGACGCCCACTACACCAGCGACAAGGTCGTCGCCATGATGTGGCGGGCCGCGCGGCACTTCGGCTTCAAGGGCGGTCGCGCCCTGGAGCCCACCGTCGGCACCGGCAACTTCCTCGGCCTGGCGCCGGCCGACCTGGCGGGCGCCACCGAATGGCACGCCGCCGAGCTCGACGACGTCAGCGGGCGGATCGCCCAACTGCTCTACCCCGAGGCCAACATCCTCGCCGCCACCGGCTTCCAGGATGCGCCGTTCGCCGACGGCGTGATGGACCTGGCGATCGGCAACCCGCCGTTCGGCCAGCAGCCGATCCGCGACCGCAGCAAGCGCCGCGGCCACCTGGACGGCATGAAGATCCACAACTACATCATCGCCAAGGCCGGGATGCACCTGCGCCCGGGCGGGGTGATGCAGATGGTGGTCACCCACCGTTTCCTGGACACCGCCGACGCCGAGGGGCGCCGCGAGCTCGCCAAGCACTTCCGCCTGCTCGGCGCCGTGCGCCTGCCCAACGATGCCTTCAAGGCCACGGCCGGCACCGAGGTCACGACCGACATGGTCTACCTCCAGAAGCTGCGCGAGGGCGAGGCCCCCGACACCGGCGCCGCCTGGCTCGACACCCACGGCGAGATCGAGGTCGACGGCGTGACGATGCGCGTCAACCGCTACTTCCAGGACAACCCCCAGAACATCCTCGGCAAGAGCTCCCTGGCCGGCTCCATGTACCAGGGGCAGGGCAAGGAGTACACCGTCGAGAGCGACGGCCGCGACATCGCCGCCGACTTCGACACGATCCTGACCGAGGGCAGCCTGGCCGGGCTTGCCGACGTCATGGCGCAGACCGACATCGACCGCGACGGCCAGGCGGTGATGCTCGAGCGCAGCGACCTGCCGGTCGGCGGCATGACCCTCACCCCCGAGGGCACCATCATCCAGCGTGACCTGGACGATGCGGCCGGCAACTCGGTGATCAACGAGATCACCCCGGAGAGCTACTGGAAGGATCAGGCCGCGCAGTGGGGCGACGCCATCGACGCCATGAAGGCGATCAAGGCCGCCCGCGAGGACAGCCGCCCGGTGTCCCCGGGCCTTCTCAATGCGCTCGAGGAGGCGGCCCAGGTCGCCACCACGGCCAGCGGCGGCAGGAAGCCCAAGCCGACCAAGGCCGAGCAGGCGATCTATGACGTCATGGACGCCGCGGTGAACCCGCAGATGCCCTGGACCTTCGACGCCGGCCTGGCCGCCATGGAGGCGACGCTGGAGCGCAAGCGTCTCGGCCGCAAGGGCTACGACACCCTGCGCAAGCTGCTCGACCTGCGCAACAAGACCCACGAGCTGATCATCGCCGAGCGCACCAACAGCCCCTCCATGGAGACGCGCCGCCAGGCGCTCGACAAGAGCTACGATGCCTTCGTGAAGGCCTATGGCGTCATCTCTGCGCCGAACAACCTGTCGCTGCTCGCCGGTGACGTGGGGGTCGAGGTCGGCCTGGAGACCCACTACCAGCCCGAGATCAAGAAGGCCGAGGCCGCCGAGATGGGCGTCGAGCCGCGCAAGGCCAGCGCCGACAAGGCCGACATCCTGACGCGCCGGGTGGCCTGGCCCGACAAGGTGATCGAGCGCGCCGACAACCCGCTCGACGGCATGAGCATCTCGATGTCCGAGAAGGGGCGCCTCGATCTTGCCTACATCGCCGGGCTGGTGAAGGCGCCCCAGGAACAGGTGACCCGCGAGCTCCTGGACGCCGAGGCGATCTTCTACGACCCCGATCAGCGGGACTTCGTCACCGCCGACGAGTACCTGTCGGGCAACGTCAAGCACAAGCTCCAGGTCGCCCAGGCGCAAGGCCAGGACAGCAACGTCGCCGCCCTGGAAAAGGTCCAGCCCGAACCCAAGACCCAGGATCGCATCACCCCGTCGATGCGCGGCACCTGGCTGCCGACGTCGGTGTTCGAGGACTTCCTGGCCTCGCTGGGGCTCAAGACGCCCAAGGTGCTCGTCCTGCCGGAGATCGGGCGCATCTCGGCGCGCGAGAGCGTGGGCGAGCCCAGCGACCTCGGCCTGCAATTCTCCGACCCCGACGTGAGCATGGTGCAGCTGTTCAATGCCGCCGCGTCGGGCAAGAGCCTCAAGGTGACGCGCAAGGACCGCGACGGCAATTCCTACGAGGACAAGGCCGCCAGCCAGCGGGTGACCGCCAAGGCCGAGCGCATGGCCCAGGTCTTCATGGAGTGGGCCTATTCCGACCCCGACCG
>CAYWRD010000120.1:0-4180 GCA_964460675.1 uncultured Nitrosopumilaceae archaeon | reverse complement strand
AGCGCGTGGCGTAGACCATCGTCGAGCCGTCCGGCGAGAGGACGGGGCGGAAGGCGCTGCCCTCGTTCTGGGTCACGACGTCCACGTCGCCGGTCTCCATGTCACGGCGGGCGATCTGCCAGCGAGGAATGCCGCCGCGCCAGCTCCCCTGACGCGTCGCGTAGTAGAGCCATCGTCCGTCGGCCGAGACCGTCGCCCCCATCTCCGACGTCGATCCGCCGCCACCTCCGCCCGATCCTCCGGAGGAGGCCGTGTCGCCCGCGGCCAGCGTCAGACCCGAGCCGCCGTCGATGTGATACATCCAGAGCCGGGTTCCCCCGCGCCCGCCCTTCGACGCGATCACGTACCGGGAGTCGGGGGTCCACGCCGGCGAGTGGACGGCGTTCTGGGTCTCCCCCGAGAGCTTCCGCGGCTCGGGCGCGTCCTCCGCCGACGGATCCAGCGGCGCGATCCAGACGTTGTCCGCACCGTCCCGGTCGCTCACGAACGCCACCCACCTGCCGTCGGGGGACACCGCGGGCTGGCTGTCGAATCCCATGCCTCGGGTGATGCGGGTGGCCTCGCCCCCCTCCATCGGTACCGTGTACAGGTCGCCCAGCACGCCGAAGACCACGTGGTCGCCGTCGGGCGTCACGTCCAGAGAGAGCCAGGTCACCTCGTCCACCGTGAAGGCCAGGCTGTCCAGCTCCGGGGCCTCCTCCTCGAGCAGGGGCAGGTCGTGACCGTCCTCTGCCGTCCGAGCCGTCTCGGTCGTGTCCCCAGTCTCCTCCTGCGCCGTGACGGCGAGGGGGTGGACGAGGAGCGAGGACAGGGCAAGCAGTCCGGCGAGGAGAAAGGGTTTGGACGTCGGCATGGAATCCTTGGAGTGGGGTTGGGAACGGACGGAGATCAGATCGGCAGAGGGGTTCGATCGGGTCGGTACGGAATCCGCTCTGCGTCGATCGTCAGCGGTCCATGATACTACGGTCGCGACGCCACGGCCGCGCCCACGGGATCATCCGATGGGCATCCCGAATCCGAGGAGCAGCCCGCCCCAGTGCTCCGCCTCGTAGGTGACCGATGCCGCTTCTCGAGCCGTCACGTACTGATATTTGATCGCCGTCTCGACCTCGAGCCAACTGCGGAGGCGCACAACGATGCCGAACCGTCCGCCAAGACTGGGCGCGAGGCCCGTGCGGGTGCTCGAGAACGAGTAGAACCCGGCATCTCCCTGGACGAACAACCACCAGGAGTAGCGATCGACGGCGGAAAGCCGTACACCGAGCCCCGCACCCCATCCCTCGTCCGCCGGCGGGCACGGTCCCTCCGCTCCGGTTACTTGAAAACAAGTGATCTCCCCCTCTCCGACCCAGCCCTGGAGTGATCCCACCACGGAGACATACGGCAGCAGGGAGTATTCTCCCTCCAGTCCCAGGTTGTATCCGGCCGTGCCGGCTCCCACGAACGGTCGGATCCGATGTCCGTCACCTCGATCGATCAGGCTCTGGCCGGCCGCCTCATTGCCGGGAAGCAGGAGGCCCGCGACGAGCGTGCCAAGCGTTGCGGCTCGGAGCAGACGGATCATCCGCCCGGCTCCAGCGCTCTGCGCGCCTCTTCGAGGGTTCCCAGGAGGTCCTCGCGGCTCGAACGCAGGTTGGCCAGCAGGAACGCCCGGTGGGTCAGGAGGTTGGCGAAATCGCGGTTGCGCACGAAGGCCTGCCGGTCGACCGGGAAGCCGCCGAGCTTCATGGCCGGGGCGCCGAAATCACCCGACAGGAGGTCCGGGAGGCCGAGGTGCGCGCCCAGGTACCGGGCCACGGCGTCCTCCCAGTGGGACTGGATCGCCTGCTGCCACTCCACGTTCACGTCGAGACTCTGCCGATAGACCGCGAGGAGCCGGCGAGTCCCGGGGTCCTCGAGGTATCCCAGGCCGGCCGACGCCAGGATGTCCATCACCGCTCCCTGTTGGGGACGGGCCACCGTGAAGGGGCCCAGACCATCCCCGAGGACAACCTCCATGAGGGCGTCCTCCTCCACGGCGCCAGGGGCGTGGACCACCTCGCGGAAGATCCGATCGATGTGCTCCACATTCGACTCGATCGCGCTCCCTTGGGCTTCCAGCAGGGCTCGGTTCAGCTCCACTTCGCGCACGAGGGCCTCGCGGTACTCCTCGCCACGGATCGCATCGTTCCGGGAGTCCCACCACGCGTCGATCCCGAAGGCCAGGAGGATGGCGGCGAGGACCGCGAGCCCGTCGAGGAGCGCCCGCTTCCAGGCGCTCCAGGCAATCGTCCCATCCGGTCGGGCCATTCTGCTTCCAGTCCCAGGATATCCAACGCTTCGCGTTTCTGTTGCGCGACAAAGATGCTCCCCGACCGGCGCAGGCGCGAGCCCACCGGGGCGAAGACGAACCAGCTTGCCCTTCCAATCTCGAGAAGCGGCTACCTGAGTCGCGGAACCGTCTCGTCGATGGGCGTCTGCATGTCGACGATGTTCCGCTCCCACTCCACGACCTCCTCCCACCGCGGCTTCACCTCGTCGAGCAGCTGCTGGAATTCCCGCGTGCCCCGCAGGCTCTCGAGGAAGACCGCGTCTTCGGCCAGGGCCGGCCAGTGGAGGTAGCCCATGTCGACCGCCCTGCGCAGCCAGTGAAGAGCCTCCTCTCGCCGTCCCAGGAGGGCACAGCCGTCCGCTGCGACGCGCGCGATGAACTCGTTGCTGATGGCTTCGTCGAGCGTCGCGGTGGTGTAGCGGAGCGCTCCGTCGCGATCACCCTGGAGCGCCCGACAAAGGAAGTCGGCCAGGGCACCCTGGGCCCGGTCGTCGAGGCCCTCGGCAGCACGGGTGAGGATGTCGATGCCCTCGTCCCGAAAGCCGGCTTCCGCGATGTAGGCCCCGAGGAAGATGTGCAGCATCGACCACACCCCGGGCGGCACCAGCTCCAGGGCGCGCCGCGCCGGCGGCGCCGCTTCTTCCCCGAGTCCGCTGTGCAACCGGTGGGAGCTGACGATGAGGTGCGTGACCGGGCTGAGCGGATCGATCCGCGAGAGCTGCTCGACGTACTTCCCGTAGTGACGGAGTCCCGAGGACTGCGAGTATCGGCACACCTCCGCGAGGACGGTGGAGTCGTCGGGCAGGAGGTCCTTCGCCCGGTAGAGGTCCTTCAGCGCCTCCATTCTCCGCCCGGCGTCGGCGGCCGTGATTCCGCGCACGAAGACGGCGAGCCCACTGTCCGGGTCGATGGCGAGGGCCCTGGCGGCGAGCTCCTCGGCCCTCGGCAGGCCCTCCTCGGACTTCATCAGGCTCGTCGTCACCATGCCCCAGTGGATCAAGCCGGACGTGGCGAGGAGCAGGGGGGACTCACCCACGATCTCCATGGCCTGATCCACCAGCTTCAGCGCGCGGCGCTGGGCCTCCGGCGTCCACAGGTACAGCTCCCGGCGCGCCCGCAGGTAACAGTCGTAGGCGACCACGTCGTCGATGGGGCGCGCCGCGACCTGCGTCTCCTCGGTATCGCTGAGCTTCAGGTGCAGCGCCGACACGATCTGCCTGGAGATCTCCTCCTGGATGCCGAAGACGTCCTCCATGCTGCCGGAGAACTTCTCGCTCCAGAGCGGCGTGTCGGAGCGGGCCTCGACGAGCTCGGCCGTCACCCGAAGCGCGTCTCCCGCGCGGCGAACCGAGCCGGAGACCAGGTGGGTCACGCCGAGCTCTCGCGCCAGCGTCGCCGTGTCCTTCGTGGTCCCCTTGAGCGCCATCGCCGAGTTGCGGGAGATCATGCGTAGCGCCGGCAGGCCGGTCAGGTCGCTGATGACCTCTTCGGTGAGCCCGTCGCTGAAATACTCGTCGTCCTCGCTTCCGCTCCGGTTCGTGAAGGGAAGCACGATGACGGTCCGCCCCTGGGGCTTCGGGACCTCGACGGGTCGGCTCTCGGCGGCGACCAGCGCCCGGGCGAACGCCGCGGCGCTCTCGAAACGCTCCCCGGGATCCCTGGCCAGCGCCAGCCGCAGCGCGCGCTCCAGCGACGACGGCGCGTCCGGCCGGAGCCTCGTCACGGACGGCACGGGCTCGGTGATCTGCCGGGCCAGCACGGCGATCAGGGTCGGTGCCGCGTAGGGCGGCTCCCCGGCGAGCATCTCGAAGAGCAGGCATCCGAGGCTGTAGATGTCGGATCGGTGGTCGATGTCGTCGCTGCCGGCGG